>CASFPO010000039.1 GCA_949296805.1 uncultured Bacillota bacterium
ATTTTTAGTAAGATATTTTAAAAAGATAATTTAATAAGATAATTTAATAAGATAATTTAATAAGATAATTTAATAAGATAATTTAATAAGATAATTTAATAAGATTTTAACAATAAAATAGCAGGCAATTGCCTGCTATTTTATTATTTCCTATTTTATAGCTTTAATATTTTTTTCTTAATCTCATCAAATTCTTGTTGTGTTATAACCCCACTATCTAAAAGTTCTTTATAGGATTTAAGTAATTCAATAACATTTTGAGACTGCTCTACTTGTTTTTCAGGTCCGCTACTAGATTGCTCAACCTGCATTTCAGAGTCTCTACTAGATTGTTCAACTTTTAGCTTATTAATTTGTGATTGATTTAAATTCTCTATACTTCCCTGTTGAGGTAATTCTTTTTGTTTAGCTGATAAATTTTTATATAACCAATATGCAAATAGTGCAAGTGTGGCTATAATAAATGGAACATATGAAAGAGTAAATATACTTATTACTTCCTTTGTCCCTCCATCAAAATCACCTAAATACCCGTTGGCTGTATCCAACCAATGGTCACTATTTTTATAACTTATTGAAAAAATTATTCCAAGCACCATATATATAAAGATAAAAATATAACAATAAATC
Source organism: uncultured Bacillota bacterium (assembly GCA_949296805.1). GTDB lineage: Bacteria > Bacillota > Clostridia > Christensenellales > UBA1242 > Caccovivens. The sequence goes on from CASFPO010000039.1 coordinate 631, forward strand.
ATCAAAAATTTGCTTGTATCCGAATATCCCTTATCAAAGAGACTTAAAATTGCAAAGACAATAAGTGCTACTGATAGTGCAAGCTGAACAAGCATCACAAGCCCTACAATAGTACAAAGCCATTGACCATCATCTGGCCAAAATATACTATTGAAATCAAACAATTCAAACCCACATTCTTTATAGGTCAAAAGATTTGTTACATTCATCTGCGTTAAAGGGAATGACAACGCAAGAAAAGACCATAAGCCAATAAAAAATGCTAAAATAAAACTAACCCACCTATCTTTTGTTATTTTTTTAAAATCCATTTATGTACCCTTTTAAACTTAAACAACTATAAAAATAGAAGTGTTTGATAACTTTTCTTTATTATACTAGATATTTTGTCTAGTGTCAAGATATTTTGTCTAGTTTTGGGTAAAATTTTTATATGGACAAAATATTTTGTGAAAACTTAAAATATTTTAGGAAAGATGTAGGGCTGACACAAAAACAGGTCGCCGAGAAGCTTGGCGTTGTTGAAAGTTGTTATGCAAACTGGGAACAAGGCAGAACTGAACCACCTATTGCTATGCTTAGAAAACTATCTAAAATTTTTAAAGTCAGTATTGACGAGCTTATAAATAATTCATTTTGATTTTAATGTTAACCAAATATAAAAAATATCCTTCAATGTTAATATGGCAATAAAAATGTATCTAACTTTTGTTCTTATTATGACGGGGCGTCATTTAAGGTTAGTTAGATACATTTTTTAATGTCTATAATTTTTATCAATCTATAACAATATTGCCTTTTTATTAATCCTTTTCCCACATAAGAAGCAGGATTAAAAATCTTAAAAAATATGCAAGAGAGACCATAAGTGATGCAACATAGGTTAGAGCTGCCGCATTTAAAACCTTGTCGGTTGCCTTAACCTCTTCTTCGCTTGCACACCCTATTCTTACCAGCATATCCTTGGCTCTAGAAGAGGCGTTGATCTCTACCGGCAAAGTTACAAGGTTGGCAATCACTGCAACAGCGTAGATAATAACCGAAGCGTAGATAATTATACTGCCTGCAAGCATAAAGAACAAAAACTGCAAAAGTATTCCTACAATTAAAAGTGGCATAAGCATTCTAGATACAAGATTGCTTATCTTAACTACCACCTGCCTTGTCTTGTAAGGCAAATACCCTTCAGCATCTTGTAAGGCGTGCCCAAGCTCGTGTGCAACTATTGCCTGTGAGGCGATTGACTTATTGTTAAAATTGCTTTGAGAAATGTTTATGCTTTTATCTCTTGGATCATAGTGATCGGTAAGCGTGCCCTTGCACTGTCTAACGCTAAGCCCAAGGTTGTTATCTTGCGAAAGTTTTTCTGCAAGTTCTGCTCCTGTCATATCCAGAGAGGATGGAACATCCTTATACTCATTAAAGGCATTGTTTACCTTTACCTGTGCAACAAGTGCGATGATCACTGATACAAGTATTGCCACACCTGATAAAATATAACCTATTGTATACCACATAAAAAACTCCTTTATTTAAAACAACTTAGATTTTTTGGACATTGCAGTCCAGCCCAGTATTATTCTTAAAAAGTCTGCCCAGTAGGTAAGTCTAGCATCTTTTAAAAATCTTTTGGCTTTTTTAAGTTCTTCACTATATATAAAATTTTTTAAAAGCACTATTGCTTTTTTTGAAGCATCTTTTTCTATTGAAATAGTAAAAAGCTTGTTAAATAAGGCTAATAGAAAGATTCCAAGCGAGATTGCAAGTAAAATTATAGCATATAGGAAAAAATTTTCAAAAAATAACAACACAATACCTGCAATTATGCAAAGTGGAAGAAGCATTCCTAAAATCTTGCCAAATACTCTTAAAAACTTTAAAATTTTTAATTTACTGCCTTCTTTATCTTGTATTGCATGCCCTAATTCATGAGCTATGATTGTGATTGAGGCAAGCGAGTTGTTATTTATTGTTCTGGTCGAGAGAAAAAGTTTTCCATTGCTATAGCAATCGCCAGCAAGCTGGCTAATTTGCAAAATTTTAAGCTTGTTATTAAATTCCTTAAAATTGACGGAATTGATAAACTCAATCGTGCCTAAGCCTGACCTAACGGGAACTTTATCTAGCTGTTTATAGTTCTGTAAAAAACGATCATAGGCGTTATTTGCAATAGCTAATAAAAAACAAATAAAGATCGCAAAAGCAATAATAGCAATTATTATAATCCAAGTGTTGCTCATACTTATATTTTATATTTTTTTATCAATTTTATCAAGTATTTCTGATAATTTTAATGATTACTTATAAAAACGATATAGTTCACGTTATTAGCACCACCGTTGTACCCTCTGGAATAGTTGTTCCTGCTGGAGGAAGCTGTGACACAATAAATTCGCCTTCGCCATCTAGCTCATAATAAAGGTTAAGCGCTTTTAAGGACGAGCCTGCCTCCGCCAAGCTTAATCCCACCAAATTTGGCATTTGAACATAATTTATTTTAACACTTTCATCCTGTTTCTGTTCGCCTAGATATTCAAAAAGCTCAGAAAAAACTATCTTACCATAAGGCGCTGCGACAATACTTCCATAATAGGCACCTGCACTTGGCTCATCGACCATAATAAAAACTAAATACTGTGGATTGTCAGCTGGATAGGTGCCTATAAAACTTGAGATATACTTGCCTTGAGCGATACCACCACTATCGCTATACTTTTGTGCTGTTCCTGTCTTGCCTCCCACATTATAGCCCTCTACAAAGGTGTAGTCGCCAGTTTTGTTTTCTGCCTTTTCTAATAAAAAATTTACCATTTTTGAAGTTTCACTGCTTATAATATCATCTTGAGCGGAAGTTCCGACTTTTTTTATACTTCCGTCACTACCAATAACTTCACTTAATATTGTAGGCACATTATACTTTCCGCCATTAACTACTGAAGCGACTGCACACAAAAGTTGCACAGGCGTAAGAGCAACTGCGTGCCCAAACCCCATACGTGCAAGGTCTACCGTTCGCACCTGCGACTTTGCCATAAGGATACCACTCCCTTCGCCTGCTATATCAACGCCCGTTTTTTTGCCAAGTCCAAATTTTTCCATATATTGATAAAACTTATCAACGCCCAGCCTTAAAGCTAAGTCCATAAAACAGCAGTTGCAAGAATTTGAAAATGCCTCGACTAGCGTTTGCTGACCATGTCCAATCGTTTTCCAGCATTTTATCCTTTCTCCATCAATTATGCGATAGCCCGGACAATAAAAGCTATCTTCAAGTGAGGTTAGCCCTTCTTCTAACGCTACTGCAACTGTTAAGATTTTAAAGGTCGAACCTGGCTCATAGATATCAGTTACAATTTTGACTTTGCTATTTTCAAACAAAGTGGTCAAATCATCTCTCGGCACATCATTTAAGTCAAAACTTGGCTTATTTGACAAGGCTAAAATTTCGCCTGTTTTTGCGTTCATAATCAAACCAGCACTCGCCTTTGCTTTTTGCTCAGTCATAATTTGCTCAAGGGCTTGTTCTAAAATGAGTTGCATTTTGCTATCTAAAGTAAGCACCAAACTATTGCCAACCTCAGCTGGAAAGTAATAGCGAAGGCTTCCGCCTATCTCTTTGCCTTGCAAGTCGCTCTGCACATAGCTATAACCATCCACACCCTTTAAATAATCATTGTAATATGCTTCAACACCCGTTTGCCCAACATTATCTATACTAATAAAGCCTAGCACTTGCGTCATAAGGTTGCCATTTGGATAATATCTGTCGCTATTCTCTGCCAAGTACACGCCATCAAGTTTGTAGTTGTATATTCGCTCCGCTTGTTCGCCCTCCACCTGCATTTTGATAAGCACTTCACTTACTTTTCTGTTAGTAACTTTTTCATACACTGAGCTAAATTCAAGCCCAAGCTCACTAGAAAGCACAGTTGCCACGTGAGAAGGCGAAGTGACTTCTCTTGACCTTACATAAATATTATAGGTTGTATAGCTAACCGCTAGCGTTGAGCCAGTGGTGTCATAAATTGTTCCACGAGGTGCTACTATTGCAAGGTCTCTTGTCCACTGATCAGTGGCTTTAAGTTGAAGAGAGTTACCATTTATTATCTGTATCACAAACAGTCTAACAACAAGGGAACAAAAAATAAAGGATATTACCAACAAAACTGCTAATATCCTTTTCTTTAATGAAAATAATGTAAAAAATTTTTGCAAGACTATCCTCCAAATAGCCCTGAAATGAAATTACAAAAACGGTCAAACCAGTTAGATTGCTCGCCCATTGAAGTGGCTGGCAAGTCCTCTTTAGGTATGGTCTCAAATAAGTTTTGCATATTGTCTGAGTTTGTTATGTCTATTTGATAGAGGTTGTTTAGATATCTTATTAAATTCATATCATACTCATAGGACAGATTGCTTATTTGAGAAGAAAGGTTGTCTAGCGTTGCAATATTTATTATTCCCCATACCCCAAAGATCGCAAAGAGGATGGAAAAGATAATCAATTTAAACCTCTTGGGTTTTGCTTTGACTGACTCCTCTTCTTTAACTTCTTCCTTAAAAATTTTTTGTCTTTGCTCTGGCGAGAGTGTTTCTATAAAGTCATAGTTAGGACTTTCTATTACTGAAGAACTTTTTGCTGAGGCTATAGTCTCTTGAGCTACCTGTTTTTGACTTTCGTTGCCAACAATTGTTGCCTCTTTAAAGGTAGCAGATGAAAAAGGGTTTATTGTATAATCGTTAGACTTTTTTATTTCTTGAAATTGAGTTTTAAGGCTTTCTTTTTCTACATTGCCATTCTTATGCTCTAAAAAACTTTCTTCTATCTTCTTTTTCTGTTCTTGTTCTATTTCAGCAAGTAAAGTCTTCTCTTTCATATTATATTCCCCCCTTTTGTTGTATATTACTTTTTAAACCAACTAAATCTTTTCTATAATTCTTAGCTTAGCACTGCTACTTCGTGGATTTTTTTCTAGTTCATCTTCACTTGCAATTATTGGCTTTTTATTGATTAAAATTACACTCTTTTTATGTCCACAAACACAAACAGGAATTTTTGGCGGGCAAATACAATCGCTAGCTTCCTTTTTAAATACATTTTTGACTATTCGATCCTCTAAACTATGAAAAGAAATAACTGCCATTCGTCCACCTAGCTTAAGCAATTTAATAAATTCTTCCAGTGCTTTATCTAAAGCTTCAAGCTCGCCATTTACCTCTATTCGCAAAGCTTGAAAGGTCTTTTTAGATACACCGCCCTTGCCATATATAACTTTATTTGGAAAACTTGCCTCGATTATATCTTTTAGTTGCGAGGTTGTCTCGATCGGTTTAACTGCTCGGGCTTTAAGTATATTGTCAACTATTTTTTTAGCGTTTGCCTCCTCGCCATATTTATAAAGAATGTCAAGCAGTCTTTCTTTTGGATAATTGTTGACTACAAAGTAAGCATCAAGTTTTTGCTCTTTATCCATCCGCATATCAAGTCTACCTTCTCGCAAAAAGCTAAACCCTCTTTGAGCAGTATCAAGTTGATAAGAGCTTACCCCAAGATCTATCAAAATACCATCAACCGCCTGCACGTCTTTTTCTTTTAAAAGATAGGGTGCATTTTTGTAGTCAGAATGAATTAAGGTAACATTTTTATTATCTTTAAAGCGTTCTTGACAGGCTGAGAGGGCATCTAAGTCCTTATCAAAGCCATAAAGATGCCCTTTTTTTAATCTTTTTAAAATTTCAGATGAATGTCCCCCGCCACCTATAGTGCAGTCGATATAAATTCCATCTTCTTTTATGTTAAGTCCCTCAATAACTTCATTTAAAAGTACTGGGATATGCTTAAATTCTATCATTAATTTACACACCCTCTGCTTGACTTAATAGGTCAAAGATTTCAGTAAAGTTAATATAAGGATAATTTTCCTCACTTAGCTCTTGTTGAAGTTCGCTTGACTGAGCTATTTCAGTTTGATATTCACTCTTTAAGCTATTAACAAGACTTCCAAACAAGCCTTGGAAGAGACCTTCTTCCTGAAGAGTTTCGACATAAGTTGTTCGGTAAGCGTTTGTTTGCATATCTGTTAAGAGTCCACTTAAGTTGTCTTTATTAAGGTCTTTCAAGCTTGTTGCCGTCTCAAACTCATCTTTAATATTTAAGAAGCTTGCAAAAACGTCGCATATCTCAAGTGCTTGATCTTCATCCGCTCCCTCAACGAGTGTAATATTAAGATTGAGCGTATTTTGGGTGTTAGTAAAGCTATTGACTGCATCGGTAATCATTGTAAACATATCCTCTCTTAAGCCTTGAGTTGACTTTGCATAGAGAATTGGCAGTAAAATATCATTAAGTTCAAGCTCAGTCACATTGCTAAGAATACTATCTATATCGCCATTTAAAGCATATTCAAGATAACTAACCTCGCCTATATAACTGTTACTCAGTGTTACAAGCAGGTCAGACACATAACCTAAATCCATTTGCCATTCTTCAAAAGTATTTAAATCTGCAAAGCTTACTAAATTATTGTTGATGGTTTTAATCATCTCTTCAACCACAAAGGACTTTGTTGGCTCTACTTGAGAAAGAGGTAAAATTATATCAGAAAGCAAGTTCTCATTGCCCTCTTGTGAAATTAAGTCAGCAAGTGAGTTCATTAACGCTAAAGGATCGCTAGTGTTACTTAATGTGTTGTAAAGGTCATTTTCTTGAATTGCAATAAGTGCAGGACTGATAAACCTAAGCAAAGTAGAATAGTCATTTATTGCTAGCGCTTGTACCTGCCCACTGCTATCTACAAATTTTACAAGCTCTGTTGGAAGGCTAAAGCCGTTGTTTGTCAAAAAGCTATCAAGTATTGAAGTGCCTGAAGAAGTTTGTAATAATTTTATTGACCTTGCCTCGTCAATAAGGTTTCCAAGCAAAGTGGTAATATTATTAATATTGTAGCTAGTATCTTGAACAAGTATTTCTGGGGTTGAGATAACCTGTTCAAAGTCAATAGTATCGCTCAGCGTCTTATAGTCGCTTGCAATACTTACTATGGATGAAGCCAAATCATCCCAATCTTGTTCTCCCCAAGAAGATGTATCACTTCCAACTTGGTCAAATTCTTGAGGTAGTTGTGCTAAAGCAAAATTGGTAAGTGGCACTATTGCATCTCGCACCATATTCATATCTAAGAGGTTATTTAAAGCACTCTCAGTTGACTGAATATTTGCCTCACTAAGCAAGGTTTCAAGCATTACATCAACATCTGTTTGAGATATAAGTTGGTCAAGCGTGCCATTTTCGCCCAAACTACGCACTGCACTGAAGAGATTTTGAATATCATTTGTAAAATAATTTTCTAGCATTTCGCTATTTTGACTATTTGCAAGAGTCTCTTGCACTTCTACTAAAACATCTTCAATTATGCCAAAGTCTTGGCTGTTACTTATAAATGGATATTCTTGATAATTTAGCACAAGGTCATTAGCAAAGTTTACAAGTATACTTTTGTAAAGTCCGCCCTCTACAAGATTGTCAAGGGTTTGCTCAACTGCTGTATAATTTATATCTGCAAAGTTGATTGTTACATTTTCACTACCAAGCATTTGGTAGCTAAGATTTGCTATTGGATAGAGATTTACAATCTCTTGCCTGATATAGATATTGTTGCCCTCTACCTCCACCTTCGACAGATAATCAAAAGTAGCGTTATCTAAACCAAAAACTCCACAGATTTTAATCAAGGCATTATTTTCAAGCCCTGTTAAAATCTCGTCAATTTCTGGAGGAATTTCGTCAACTACTGAAGCACTTGAAATCTGTGAATTTGTATTGATATAACTTACATCATTAGACTTTAATGCACTATAAGTTCCAATTAATCCAGCAAGTGGCATAAAGGCAAATAAAGTAAGAACAAAACCTTTAGCAAGGCCTATCACACCACCCCAAACTCTACGTTTGCTAGTGCCTAAACTTGTTTTAAAGGTAAAGCAAGCGATTATTCTGTAGATGATATACATTACAAGCTCTACCGCTAGTACTACAAGCAAGAATACTACAGTGCTTGCGATTGCATTTGGCAAGCCTTGAACAAGAGTTTCAATATTAGGATTTCTATCCATAATTACAGACAAACTTTCATCGGAAGAGATAAGGTTTATCAAATATTGACTGAGAGTGATATTTTCTCCATCAAAATTGACCTGAATTTCAAGTATAGCACCTGTAATTGCAGGTGTAACGAAAAACGCAACTAACGCTCCCACTACTGAAAATACAAGGTTTGCTGTTGATTTTTTAAGACCTCTCCAAAACCCTACAAAAAAGCAAGCAACCAATACCACTACAAAAAATACTGATACTATCCATCCAATTGCTGTTGCACTCATATTGCACTCCTTTAAGTTTTTATTTTATTTTGATTAATTTTTTCATTTTTAATATATTTTTAAACTGAATATCTTTCTTTTTCAATTATTTTGAAAGGTTAGCAAGTTTTTCAAGTTCTGCCTTTACATCTAATCGAGGGAAAAGTATATCTAAATTATTTAATTTAAACCCAGTTTGCAAGCCATTAAAATTATCAAGATTTTTAAATATTTTATCCTCAGTGCCAAGTGCTGACAATACCTTTCTTGAAGAATTTGGAGCAAAAGGCTCAAAAAGTTCACTGCCTATTCTTATTGTTTCAAGCAATAGTCTAAGAATAGTACCAAGTCTAGCTTGTCCATTTTCTTCTTTTGCCACCGCCCAAGGTTGAACCTTTTGTATATAGGTGTTAGCCTCAGTAAAAATATTAAAGATTGACGCTGTTGCTTTAGTTACATCATAATGCTTCATATAATCTATTGTGTTGTTTACTTCTTGCTCTACTAAGTTTTGTAATTTTTTATCATCGTCAGTTAAGTCAGAAAGTTTAGGTATCGCAAAGTCACAATATTTTTTTACCATACTAAAAGTTCTTGACACTAAATTACCATAATTGTTTGACAAGTCAGCGTTGAAACGATTTAACAAGCTTTCTGTTGAATAATTTCCATCATAGCCAAACGGAATTTCTCGATATAGATAATATCTTACAGCATCTGAAGAATACTCTGGTACAAGAATACGAGGGTCAATACATTCGGCTGAGTTTGTTTCTTTACTTTTAGAAAGTTTATCTCCACCAAAAAGTAACCATCCGTGCCCGTATACAGTTTTTGGAAGTTCAAGCCCTAATGCCATTAAAATTGCAGGCCAAATGACAGCGTGAAATCTGACGATCTCCTTACCAATTACATGAATATCTGCTGGCCAAAATTTTTTAAATAGGCCATCATCTTCACTACCATAGCCAAGTGCTGTGATATAGTTTGGCAGTGCGTCAATCCAAACATATATGGTATGTTTTGGGTCAAACTCCACAGGCACGCCCCATTTTACCGAAGTTCTAGACACGCAAAGGTCATTAAGTCCTGGCTTAATAAAGTTGTTTACCATCTCATTTACTCTAGATTTTGGTTGTAAAAATTCAGGATGGTCATTATATAACTTTAATAATTTATCTCCAAATTCTGACAATTTAAAAAAGTATGCCTCTTCTTCTTGAAATTTAACTTCTCTTCCGCAGTCTGGGCATTTCCCGTCTTTAAGTTGACTTTCAGTCCAAAAAGATTCACAAGGAGTGCAATACCAACCTTTATAACTTCCTTTATAAATATATCCCGTTTTATATAGCTGAGTAAAAATCTTCTGCACTGCCTTTTCGTGATAAGAGTCAGTTGTCCTTATAAATTTATCATAGCTTATATCAAGCAGTTCCCACAAAGCCTTTGTATCTTCAACCATATTATCAAGATATTCTTTTTCGCTTTTACCAACTGCCTGTGCGGACTGGCTAATCTTCTGTCCGTGCTCATCAGTACCAGTAAGATAAAATACCTCCTTGCCAAGTTTTCTATTCCATCTAGCAAGGGCATCGCAAATTATATTTGTATAGGCATTGCCTATAGTCAATTTATTGCTAGGATAATAAATAGGTGTTGTAATATAAAATTTATCTTCCATTAAAAAGCCTCCGTTGTTTTAAATAATATATCATAATTTAACTTTTAAGTCAATCAATATAACTTTAACTAAAAACTTTATTAGATAGAAAAATTTTTACAAAAATAGCTTTTCTTACAAAAAACACAAAACTATGACAAAAATTAATAAATATAGCTTTTGTTTAAAATTGGTATAGTGATAAAATTTTAATATGAAAAATAATTTCATCTTTATTGTCAGCCTTTTAGTCTTTGGGTTGCTAATTTGGTTTGCAACCGTGATGGCAGTCGAGCAATGTAATAACAAAGATGATAAAACTACATATTTACATTATCAATCATCTGGCACAATTGATGTTAATTTTTTAAATTATCAAAATTATCAACAAAATTATCTATTTTTTGTTGAAATTATATAAAAACTTGCAAAATTAAGTTAAATGTTATATAATATTGTCACTATGAGAATTATAAATCTTTCTTCAGGAAGTGACGGAAATTTAACTTATATAGAGACAGAAAATGCCAAGCTACTTTTGGATGATGGTTTGTCATGTCAAGAAACAGCAAAAAGGCTTAGCACCATCAGTGTTAAACCTAGTGAGCTTGACGGCATCATTGTATCTCACGAGCATTTTGACCATATAAAAGGCATTGATTTACTCTCTTCAAAATACAACATTCCTGTTTTTGCACACCAAGATGTTTGGACTGGACTTGATGACAAATTAAAAAAGATTTCTGTGCGAAGCAGAAAGATTTTTGATGGCGCCTTTGAGTTTAAAGATCTACTTATAACTCCTGTAGAAGTTCCACACGATGTGAAGTGTTTTGGCTTTAGTTTTAGTCAAAATAATAAAAAAATCAGTGTTGTAACCGACCTAGGACATATGACAGACAAGATAATAAATTCAATCTCCAAAAGTCAAATAGTATACTTAGAAGCCAATTATGATAGAGAAATGCTGTTTAAAGGAACAAAATACCCTTTGGCTTTAAAACGCAGAATTGATGGCCCTAATGGACACCTTTCAAACATTAATAGTGCAGAGGCAATAGAATCGTTAGTCTCTAGCGGTGCAAGACAGATTGTTTTATCACATTTAAGCAAAGAAAACAACTCGCCTTCACTTGCCTACAATTCTATAACAGCATATATAGAAAAAGATGGAATACAGGAAGGTCAAGATGTTAAAATTGATGTGGCAACCACAAGCATAGGTTCATTTTTTAGATTAAGATAATGTTACTTTCTTTTTTAAAACGAATTTTGACAGAGTACAATTTATACAATTAATTAGATAAATTTAAGTAATTTTTAATATTTTTTACAATAAAGTATTGAAAATTACTTATTTTTGTGATAAAATATAGGCAAATAAGATAAATTTTGTTATGGAGGGAGTTATGTCTAAATTAATTAAAGCAATGTTAAACGAATTGCAAAATAAAAACGGCAGAGAAATTGATAAGGTAATTTTAAACAATATTGAAACAGAGTATAAGTTCGACCCTAGAATTTTTGTTCCTCACTGTCTGACTTCTCGTTTTATGGAAAATGTTAAAAGAAGTCCTAGATATGGTTTTATTAAAGACTGTGATGACCAAGAGCAGTATGACAACAGTGCAATGCGTAAACAACTTCTTGCAGATGCAAAGGCTTTGAGTGACGGATTTGGCGATAAAGAGTTCCAAAAACAACACAAAAAATCTACTACTTTAGAAAAATTTATTGGTGCTATAGATAGTGATATGGCAGGCTTTGATAGTAAGTTTGGTAACGATTTGTTTAGACAATCTCTTCAAAATATTGCACAAAAAATGCCAAAGGAAAATTTTACAGTTCAACTTTTATGCGCTATAGCTGAGGCAAAAGTTAACGCAGTGTCTGCAAAGGATATAAGTATGTTGAATATGGTTGAGGAAAATTGCAAACCTTTAGTGTATGACAACCTTTCTCACACCAACACTTTTAAAACTCAGCAAGAAATTCAAGACAGAGTTTTAGACTACTTTAGAAATTCAAACGACAAGGCTGTTGAATATTTTAGACTTTTAAGTATCAACAATATTATAAAGACTAAACTTGCTAGCGAGATTTACTTAAACACAAATGTTGAAGAAAATAATAAAAACAACTCACTTATGTTTATAGATGCCTATGGCTATCAAAGAAAACTTATCCACGGCGAAGAAAAAGATTACCAGGATGCTAAAATTACCGACCTTGTTAAACATAGTGGGTTAAGAGAAAATGGTAAAATTAAAAACAATACTAGAAATATTCAGTACGCACTTATGAAAATCAATGATGAAGTAAATGCATTTAATCACGAAAACAACCCTATCAAACAAAAGAATAACTTTTTACAATCTGCAGTTGCATATATGGCATTATTTGACAAAGAAAATGTTGAAGATGTATATGATTTTATCGGCATAAGCCTTGCTAACCCAATTAGCGACATACTTGCTATGGATAACCAAGCTGAAGCAAGTCCTCTTATAAAAAATGGCATTACTGTAGCAAATAAAATTTATTATCAAGAAACTGGAAAATTCCTTGAGCAAGATTTAGAAGAAATAGTTATTTAAACAAAAAAATCCACTAGTGTTAAGTGACCTTTGCGTGACTCACTTTAGTACTTGGTGGATTTTTATTATGTCAGCACAAATTAGACAAAAGCAAGAATTCGAGAAAATGTGAAGCTTTTGCCAATCTAAAATAATCAGTGTAATACTCTACCTAACCCAAGCAAGAAAGGTAAAAAATTAATAGCAGATTTTTAGGGGCTTACTTGTGGTAATGGCAACTTTTTAACTCAAATCCATTGTCGAAATTTTAAAGTCATCGAGGTTAACTGCAAGAAAAGCAAATTTATTCTAATTATTGACAAACATATAATTTTTGCTGTAAAATAATTTAAGGAGCCAAAAATGACAAAAATGCTTCATTTGTTATACTATGATTTAGATGAAAATAAAATTAAATATAAAAAAACACCTTTGATGCAAGGGCTGACATCACAAAACGATATTCACAAGTTTGTTGAAGAAAATATGAGAGAGCGTGAAGTTTTTAGAAGAGAAAGGCTTGGCATACAAGATGCCGAAGTCAATTATGATAGGGAAGAGCTTGGCAGGTTTTGAAAATATTTATTTAATAAAAGAATTTAATTAAAATATAAAAATTTAGCTAAAAATTGAAAAAATAAGCTAAAAATTTTTAAAAACAGGCTAAAAATTAAAAAAACAAGCTAATTATTAAAAAAAATTAAATTTTTTTGAATATTTTATTTAAACAAAAAGATTGCTTTAGAAAAAGCTTGTTAGCTTATCTTAAAAGCAATCTTTTTTTTATAACATTTTCTTTAAATATCTTCCTGTATAGGATTTTTCTACCTTTGCCACCTGCTCTGGTGTGCCTGTTGCTACAATCCTTCCTCCGCCCGAACCACCTTCTGGCCCTAGATCAATAATATAATCTGCTGACTTTATAACATCTAGGTTATGTTCTATCACAACAACGGTATTGCCAGCCTCTACAAGTCTATTTAATATAGCAATCAATTTTTTAATATCATACATATGAAGCCCTGTAGTTGGCTCATCTAAAAGGTAAATTGTTTTGCCAGTTGATTTTTTAGAAAGCTCGGTTGCAAGTTTAACTCTCTGTGCCTCTCCTCCAGACAAAGTAGTAGCTGGCTGACCAAGTTTGATATAGTCAAGTCCTACATCGTGAAGTGCTTGCACTTTATTTTTTATCGATGGTATGTTTTCAAAGAACTTTAACGCCTCTTCTACCGTCATATCTAAGACGTCTGATATGCTCTTGTTTTTATACTTAACCTCTAAAGTCTCTCTATTATATCTTTGACCTTTGCACGCCTCACAAGGTACAACTATATCTGGCAGAAAATACATTTCTATTTCTTTTACGCCAGCACCTTCACAAGCATCGCAACGGCCACCCTTAACGTTAAAGGAAAATCTTCCCGCTGAATAACCTTTGGCTTTGGCATCGGGCGTGCTTGCAAACAGTTCTCTGATATAAGAGAACATTCCAACATAAGTAGCAGGATTTGAACGTGGCGTTCTGCCTATTGGCGATTGGTCAATATCAATCACTTTGTCTAGAAGTTCTACATTTTCAATTTTATCAAACTTGCCTAGTTCAAGTCTACTATTATTTAGTGTATTTGATAGATATGGATAAACTACCTCATTAAGCAGTGAGGACTTTCCGCTACCTGACACCCCTGTAATGCAAGTAAATACACCTAGCGGTATTTCAACATTCAAATTTTTTAAGTTGTTTTCCTTTGCACCTTTGACTAAAAGAAATTTTTCCGGCACTCGACGAGAAGAAGGAACTTCAATCTTTTCCTCGCCCGTCAAAAATTTAGCAGTAACTGACCTATCTGACTTTATAATATCCTCATACTTGCCATTTCCAACTATTTCGCCACCGTGAACGCCTGCATATGGTCCAACATCTACTATCCAGTCAGCTTCTCGAATAGTATCTTCATCGTGCTCGACTACAATTAAAGTGTTGCCTAAATCTCTAAGGTTTTTAAGCGTTGCAATCAATCTGTCATTATCCCTTTGATGAAGGCCAATTGATGGCTCGTCTAAGATATATAGCACTCCTGAAAGCCCACTACCTATTTGAGTAGCAAGTCTTATGCGTTGTGCCTCGCCTCCTGAGAGCGTTTCTGCTGAGCGAGACAGGGTAAGATAATCAAGCCCAACGTCAGACAAAAATTTTAGTCTAGCCTTAACCTCTTTTAATATACTTGAGGCGATATCTGCCTTCTCTTTTGAAAGGTTTAAATCATCAAAATAGCCAACAAGCTCTGCTACCGACATATCGCAGATTTCTGCGATACTTTTTTCTTTAAGCTTTACCGACAAGGCACTTTCGTTTAATCTTTTACCTTTGCAAGTCGGACAGGTAATCTCTCTAACGAACTTGCCTATCTCAAACCTAACAAAGTCGCTTTTGCTCTCAGCAAGGCGTCTTTTTAGATTATTTGCTATCCCCTCAAAAGATAATGCCTTTTTGCCATTAAAATGTTCAAAGGTTTTATTCCTTGTCTCATTTTCATATAAGTCTAGTTTTTCGCCATTGTTCCCATAAAGAAGAAGCTCAATATCCTTTCTAGGTAATTTTTCTACTGGGCAGTCAAGGTCAATATTATATTTTTTTGCCAAGGCTTTAATATATCTTTCGGCAAGTCCACCGCCATCCATTCTCCATCCAGTAGAGTTAAATGCGCCCTGATTGACTGACAGATGACCATCTTTTAAAATAATATCCTCAGAAACATCTGAGTAGACGCTAAGTCCTAAACAAGTTGGACAAGCACCATAAGGGGCGTTAAAGGAGAATAGTCTTGGAGTTATCTCCTCTAAAGTCCATCCGCAATATGGGCAAGAATAGTTGGTACTAAAAAGTTGTTCTCCGTCATCGCTTTCAACTATTACAAGCCCTTCTGCCAGTTTGACCGCTGTTTCAATACTGTCGGTCAGCCTTGAAGTTATGCCATCTTTAAGTACAAGCCTATCTACAATAACACGGATATTATGTTTTATATTTTTATCAAGATTTATCTCCTCTTCAAGCAAATATATACTCCCATCCACTTGCACTCGAGTGTACCCTGATTTTTTTAAACTTTCAAACTGCTTAACAAAAGAACCTTTTTGCCCTCTCACAATAGGTGCAAGCAGGGTAAGTTTGCTACCTGGTCTATAATTTAAAACAACGTCAACTATTTGGTCTACTGTCTGTTGAGAGATTGGTTTATGACAGTGTGGACAATAGGGCGTGCCCACACGTGCAAAAAGCAGTCTTAAGTAGTCATAAATTTCAGTAACAGTGCCAACGGTAGAGCGTGGATTGTGATTTGTGGTCTTTTGGTCGATAGAGATAGCCGGGCTTAGTCCGTCTATTGACTCAACGTCTGGCTTTTGTGCTTGACCTAAAAATTGGCGTGCGTAAGAAGATAAACTTTCTATGTAACGCCTTTGTCCTTCAGCAAAAATAGTGCCAAAGGCAAGGCTAGATTTACCTGAACCGCTGACACCAGTAAAGACAATCAATTTGTGTTTTGGAATTTCTAGCGAGACATTTTTTAAGTTATTTTCTCTCGCACCTTTAATAATAATCCTATCTTTCATAGCAATATTATACCACTTTTAAAACAAAGTAACAATAGAAAATAAGGTAAAAGTTATTTTTTCTTATTTGAAAAAGAATCTAGTTGCTTGCGTAACTTTTGAATTTGATTGCGAAGTTCAATCGCTCTTTCAAAGTCAAGAGCACCAGAGGCAACCTTCATCATAGCGGTAAGTTTTTCTATCTCGGCAGGAATTTCTTCCCTCTTTAGCTTGCTATCAAGCTTTTTGGTTATTTCAAGGGTATTTTTTACTTCTTTTATGATGGTCTTAGGCGTAATACCATGCTCTTTATTGTATTGCTCTTGCAATTGTCTGCGTTTTTGAGTTGTCTCAATCGCTCTTTTCATTGAGTCGGTCACAACATCGGCATACATTATCACACGACCTTTTGCGTTTCTAGCCGCCCTGCCTATTGTTTGAATTAACGCACCTTCGCTACGCAAAAAGCCCTCTTTATCTGCGTCTAAAATGGCAACAAGCTCCACCTCTGGCATATCCAGTCCTTCTCGAAGTAAATTTATACCCACAAGCACATCAAACTCGCCAAGTCGCAAGCCATTGACAATTTCCACCCTTTCCATCGTGTCAATTTCAGAGTGCATATATTTTGTTTTAAAATTATGCTCTTGCAAGAAACTTGTCAGGCTTTCTGCCATCTTTTTTGTAAGAGTAGTAACAAGCACTCTTGCCTTGTTATCAATTACCTTTTGAATTTCTACCATCAAATCTTCAATTTGATTTTTAATTGGTTTAACTTCAATCAACGGGTCTAGTAGCCCTGTTGGTCTGATAACTTGTTCAACTACCTGTCCTGCTCGTGACAATTCATATTGTGCAGGCGTGGCAGAAACATACATAACCTGTCCTATCTTAGCTTCAAACTCATTAAAGGTAAGCGGTCTATTATCTTTTGCCGCCTCAAGTCTAAAGCCATAGTCGACGAGCGATTGCTTTCTTGCCTTGTCGCCATTATACATAGCTCTAATTTGTGGCAAGGTCATATGGCTTTCATCTATAATTGTTAAAAAATCTTTAGGAAAATAATCAATCAAGGTATAAGGTGGCTCGCCTGGAGCTCTTCCGTCAAAATAGCGAGAATAGTTTTCTATCCCGTTGCAATAGCCAACCTCTCTCATCATTTCAATATCATAAGCAACTCGCTGACCTATCCTCTCTGCCTCAATATACTTGCCTGCTTTTGTAAAGTCCTCGACTGCTTTGTTTCTATCCTGCTCAATTTGAGCAAGAGCGTTATCCATCTTGTTACGCCCAACAGCATAATGAGTGGCTGGATAAATTGATATCTGCTTAAGCTCGTTGATAAGGTTGCCTGAAACAGGCTCAAAATTATATATCTTTTCTATTTCATCGCCAAAAAACCTTATCTTTATGGCAAGTTCTGACTGGTTTGATGGAAAAATATCCAAAGTGTCGCCCTTCACTCTAAAAGTGGAACGTTTAAAATCAATATCATTGCGAGAGTATTGTATGTCTATAAGCCTTGATATAACCTCGTCTCTATCTACAAGTTCGCCCTCTCTTAAAGTTATGTGCAAGTTGTAATACTCATCTGGGTTGCCGAGTCCATAAATACACGAAACAGAGGCAACTATAATAACATCCTCTCGCTCTAAAATTGACGAAGTAGCAGATGAGCGAAGCTTGTCAATTTCATCATTTACTGCCATATCCTTTTCAATATAGGTGTCAGTTGACACAATATATGCCTCTGGCTGATAATAATCATAGTAAGAAACAAAATATTCCACCCGATTGTGCGGGAAAAATTCTCGAAACTCATTACATAACTGTGCCGCTAGTGTTTTGTTGTGAGCAATAACAAGGGTTGGCTTTTTCATCTGCTTGATGAGGTTTGCCATAGTAAAAGTTTTTCCGCTTCCAGTAACACCCAAAAGTACCTGTTCTTTTAAGCCATCCTTAAACCCCTCAACAAGTTTTTCTATCGCCTCAGGTTGATCTCCAGAGGGTTTGTAGGATGAAACAAGTTCAAATTCCATAGTTTTTGCCTTTTATCTCCTATCCACAATTATATACTAAAACACAAATAAGTTAAAGTGTTTTTTGTGATTTTAACCTTAACTTTTAAAAATCGCCTTTAAAATTAACCCAAATACAAAGCTGACAGTCGCTAAAAATACACTCCGTAAAATCAACATCAGCATTGTTTTTTTCTGCCTCTTTGCGTCCACTAAATAGGTTTGCCCTTTTTTCTTAAGCTTGACGCAATAAAAATAGCCATTTTTACTGTCAGAAACTACAAAATCAATATAATTTTGCAAGGATAAACTTGCCATAATCTCGTCAATCTCATTGACCGACAAAACCATCTTTTTGCAAGTCTCCTTGGCTATATCGTGCGGAGAAATAAGGTAGGTCTTTTTACCTGAACATACCTTGCATAGATATTTTAAAACCAACTTTTCTTTACTATCTGGCATAATAATTCCTTAGGATATTTTCCCACAAAATATCAAAATTATTACACACCAAAAAAGGATAGAAAACTTTACTTTCTATCCTTTTCTCAACAGATTATATAAATATAATTGTAATTATCTTTTTTCCCAATCATTATGCAGATATATTTGATCATAATAATCTGTCAAATAATAGGCAGCAGTTGAAGGATTAGCTAGCCCAGGAATTTGCGGTCTGCTCGAAATATCAAGATACCATGTCGTAGTATCTTCAAAGTACGCATTATCTAGACTAGTGCAACCATCAAAAGCATATGCTCCAATCAATGTTACACTCGCTGGGATTGTTATGCTTGTTAAATTTGAACAATACTCAAAAGCACGCCTCCCTATACTTGTCAATTGACTATCTGCTCCAAAGTTTACTTCTGTTAATGCACTGCAACCTCTAAACGCATCCTCTCCTATACTTGTAACACCCTCTGGGATTGTTACGCTCTGCAAATTTGAGTTCCCTTCGAAAGCACTATCTGCAATCGCAGTAATTGTATAGTCTGAGCCGTCTACATACTGCCCATCTACTATAGAAAAGGTTGATGGTATTACTAAATATTGTTCAAATTATTTTATTTTTTCTAAAATTCTATCCCCTACTTAATCTAAAATCTTATCATATTTTCAAAAAAGTTTTTATCTGCCCGTCGTCACGGGCAGGACAAAATCATTCGGGGGATTTCTGAAAAATAGCATAAGTGCTATTTTTGATTATGCGGTGTCGGGAGACTTGCAAAGTCTCCCTCCGATCTCTTAAGACTAAGAAAGAGAGTTTTTTGAATAAATCAGTATAAAAACGCAAAAAATAAGGTATGCTTGACGTAAAGTCAAAATTGGTTTTAAAGATATTGATTAAGGAATGCCCTTATGGTTCTTACAATATTATAGAGTCAAAGGACATAATTTCTGCATTGCCTAGCAAGTACAAGGTGGATATGGAGGGGCTTGAAAACATACTTATCTATTTAGAGAGGCAGGAGTACATTTCAATAAAGTATGACGATGACGGGGTGTATTGTTTAAGTGTGTTACCTTTTGGGAATGAACTGCTTGAGCAAGACGATAAAAAACGAGAAGAAAAATCTTCTCGTCTTTGGCTTTTTATATTAATCAATTTTTTTGTTACTCTTGTGGCGGGTTGTCTAGGAGCAGTGATTGGAAATATTCTACTCCACGGCTGAAAATTCTGACAGTGTTCTTGCGTGCCATACTATAGATACCATCATTTCCAACAACCATAGAGTCTATGAGTTTGCAACCAGAAAAATTAAATACACCTTGCATATTTTCAAAGGAGACTAAATCTTGTTTTGACGGAGTGCTACTGCCATCTGGATGATTATGTACCAAATACACACCATGCACTTTGGTAGTAGATACATACAGAGCAACATCTCTCATCTCAATGCTTACAGAAGAGGTCCTGCCTTTGGCAAGGCGTCTGCCTTGGATGATATACCCCGAAGAATTTACACCAAATATGTATAATTCTTCCTCAGCACGATATCGCAAAAGCTGTTCTATATAATCTAAAAAGTCTCCAACCGACTTTAATGGCTGATACTTTAATTTTTCACTAGTGTAGTAGTAAAACACTTCTAGCAAGGAGTGTATTTTTTGTGCTGTCATCTCGCCAACGCCCTTGACTTCCATCAAATCCTCTACCGATGCCTCCAGCACAGTTTGAACGTTTTGAAAGCGACCAAGCAGGCGGTGTGCGAGAGGATTAACATCCCCTCGTGGAAAAATGAAAAACAAGATATACTCAAGTGCTTGTACATTGCTCAGTCCATCCAGACCGACACGGTTGACTGTTTCAGTCAACCTTTTTCTATGTCCGTCATGAATACATTTACCCTTTTGATTTTTATCGTTTTCCATTATATTTCTCCTTTTGTTAATACTTTAGTTGGAATCATCACGATTAGCATCCTCTAGCAAGGTTGCGTAATTGCTTCCATCCCATACAACCACATTACCTTCATCATCTGTACCCGTTGGGTACTGCGTTGCGTATTCGCCCTCTGCTTTAAATACCTTCTCTAGGTGCGGGGTTATATCTTCAGTGAAGACATCCCAGTGGTGTTCCATTCCTGAGTAGTCGCTCTTTATAACCTCAATTTCTGTTTGTTCGCCCACATATCTAAGTTTAAGATATTCTACGGTATAAAATTCATAGCGTATAAAGACCTCATCTCGAGTGCACAATGCCGGATCAGAATCTCCATTGCCTTGCACGTACTCCATTCCTCCCAAGCCATACCTACCTCTAGCGCCGGATAGACCATTAATACCGCAAAGTCCAGACACACTATTTCCGTTAATATCAGCTGTATACATACTATTATCAAGTATTGTTACGACCTGTCCTGGAACACCACCAGTGCCTCCTTCTCCTGCATCATCTGGTTTATATGAGCCATCAAGTGCAACACTGTCAATATTGTCGCTACCTCGTTCTGTGCTTCTACCTGCACCACCATTGCCACCACTTCCTGTTATAAACAATCCATTATTTGTAAAGGTTGGCTCTGCTGAAGGATCAGGCCCTACGTAAAGCACGATGTTTCCTCCGTCACTTCCATCATAACCTGCACCATTTCCATTAGAAGAGGTAGTGGTATTATTTGCCCCATCTCTACCATCAGCTGAGATTATTACGCCATAGTTAGTGAGGCTTGCATTACCGGTATTTGTTAGCAATGTAAGGTCGTAGATTGAATTGGAAGTGCTTACTGCCAGAGTATTTACAAATCCGCTAATTGAAGCATAGTTTGTGATCTCAATGTTATTGGTAGTTTGTTCTGATGCATTTATAATAGCTCCGCCATAATTAGACTTGTTTACATTGATACTCGCTCCGTACAGCTCTACCTCTGAAAGATCGCTTGTAATAGTCGAACCATTAAATATCAAGGATTTGTTCTGCCCTTCTGCTAGCAACTTTATATCCTTAATAAATCCTGAATTTAGCTCTAAGAACAGCGAGCCTTGGGTATCTGTTATATAATAGGATAGATAATAGCCATTTCCTATAATATTGACATTTTCACTCTTCCTAAATCCCATGCCAATATTTCTAAGTGAAACATCGCTCATAAGTATGATTGGGCGAGCTTCTAGTGGCTCATACTTATTATCAACATCATAAGTGCCTGTTAAGGTATCAGAGTTTGTGTTGAGTTCTACCAGTGCAGTTGCTGATGAGGAGGCAGTTGAGTTTCTGTTATTTAGTATAACGGTTATGGTATTGCCATCTACTATAAAATGTTGACCTTCAGTTAAAGGATGACCATCATTTGTGGTAACTGAAACTGTTACCTCATTTGCAGTGCTATCTAACAAGAAACTTGCCTGAGATGTTGCATAACTTGGTGTAGTTGTTTTCTGGTCTACCCATTCATAGTCAGCCCTTGTGATAGAAGTAG
Organism: uncultured Bacillota bacterium; assembly: GCA_949296805.1. Taxonomy (GTDB): domain Bacteria; phylum Bacillota; class Clostridia; order Christensenellales; family UBA1242; genus Caccovivens. The sequence continues at coordinate 22,757 of CASFPO010000039.1, forward strand.
TAAATTCTTGAGTCGTGAGATCTAGTTTATTTGCAGTTAAAGATTTCTGCACTGTATAGCGAGAATCTACATAGATAATATCGCCTTCCCTCTGAAGCATTTGAGAGTAGCTTTCATAGGATAGCTCTGGCTTTCCTGTATTGATATCTATAAGATCGTCAAGAACAATACTTTCTTCTCCAGAAGTAAAAATATTGTCTCCACTCCAGCCACTCAAATCGGTAGTTACATTAGTTTGAGAAGTTATATCTCCCTCAGGCATATCTATATATCCATTTTCATCGTAGTAGTAGATAAAGTAAGTGCTTCCTTTTTCGGTTGTTCTACTAAAGATTTGCACATCATTTTGATCATAGATGGTATAGTCACTACCATTTTCTTTATACTTCAAATAATAGAAGGTTTGGTCAGAATCATTTGCTAAAAATACAACATTGTTGATAACAGCTCCATCTTTTACCGAGGCATTGACAACATAATCTTCTCCAGTCTGACTATCTTTTAAAACCACTGTAATTGAGTTTTTATCTAACTCTGTTTTTTGATAGTAAGAGTTAAAGCCAATTCCGTAAGTAACATCGCCCTCGCCTATATCTATATTACTTGGATTACCTGGTAAGTTTCCAGTAAAGGCTGAGGTTGTTCTTGTTGCAGTGTAAACCCTTGTCATATTATAGTCGCCTACAAATATATTATAGACAAGTGTTTCGCCTTCTTCAAGTGCTTGGTCAAGGCTTATGTGATAGACTGTAAACTCCCTATCGCAAGTCTCCTCATATTCTATTTCTAATGCGCCTTGATAAACTGTGATACCATTTAAAGTATGTGAAACTAAGTTGCTTGCACTGATATAGTTACCATCAGTTACGAAAGAAAGTTGATTATCATTTAATTGCAGATACCCAGGAAGATTGTCTACATTATATGTTTTTTCTACTGTATTTCGCAAGTACAAATATCCTGTTCGTCCTGCTGTGTCAAAGCTTAACTGAAGTGCATCTGCCGTAACTTTATCATACAAGTCAGGCAAGGTTGCTGTCGCTGAAAAATTGTTTGCGTAAGCTGACAAAGAATTTAAGTAACTTTCAAGCAGTGAGATACAATCACCGGTTGTGCTAGTATTGATTGTAAAGGTAAGTTGATTGTTACTTATTTGCACATCAAAGGCTGTACCACTGATAAGCACATTATTAAAGCTTGCTGATTTACTCCAACTATCAGTCGCCGTACTATAAGCAAGAATTGGAGTATTAGTGTTAGAAAACACTAAAGTATCAAGCCCTAAACTCCTTAGCGACACTGTAAAAGTACGTGATTGTGCGTCTGTTCCCTCTACTATATTATTACTAAACCAGCCACTAACTGTCTGCCCATAGCTAAGCTCTACCTTGCCGGATGCAGTTCCGCCTGCATTTGTTTCCGCAGAAGCTTGCCCAGCTTGTGTAAAGGTAATAGAAGATGTCCTGTCTATAGATGAAGAGGTTATGTAGTAATATGACGCACCATTAAATCTGCTGTTGACTATAGTTTGAATACTGCCTTCAATATTACTGCTAGAGAATGGCATATCATTGACTTCATCTTTATTAACAGTTATTTGACTGCCATCAATTGTAGTTAAGGTAGCATTTGGTATATAGATAAGCATATTATTTTTTTGATCATAGGCAAAGTATATATAGTCATCACTTTGGCTTTCATCAAGCACCTCTGTCTCTGGTGGTGTTGAACCTTCTTCATGTCGATACATTTTTACTACACCTTGATAGATTTTTCCGCCAGTTGTTTGAAGGGTATATCCATCTATTGTTGTGATAGTTGGGCCATGAACCAAAGTCATACCTATAGAATATTCGTCAATGTAATAGTAGTTTAAAGAATTAATATCAAAGTATACTTCTTCTTGATAGTCAAAGCTCACACTATAATCAATACTCTTTAGCTCTTCTTCGCTATATACTGTCACTTCAATTTTGGTGTTGCCATCAGTAAAGTTGTTTTTGCCTACGCTTAGAGTGTTATCTCCGCTTGACGCTGTGATTGTGTAGACATCCAAATTGTTTACAAATGGTAAATCAGAGATGTCAACTTCAAAATTGTATAGATAGAGGCCTGTATTAAACAAACTGTTGATATTGTTAGATAGTCCTAGATAATATGTCTCTCCTGCAATTGTAGTCATAAAGTCAGTATCCGCTGTTGAAAAGCTTTCCGAGCTTCTAGTCAAATACTTGAAAGAATTCCCGTTATCCAAAGACCATTCAACTTTGCCGTCCTCCTGTCCAACAAAGCCAACAAAACCAAAATCTCCACTTATTCCATTTGTATAATCGGTGTAGGAAGTATTATAGTCAAAAGCTGCATAATCGTAGTTAGTAAAGGTTCCACCATTAAGACCAACTATTCTAAAATCATCCTTATCTCCTGGTTGCCAATCTTCTAAATTACCACGATAGTACCATCCTTCAACATCTAAGGTAACAGCTACCTTTACAACAAAACTTTGAGGCAAACCAAAACTATTGTATGAATTGACATAAATTTGCTCTTCTTCTTCCAAACTGCCAGGCTCATTGATACTTGCTGAAATGCTATATTTAGTGGTCAAACTTCTATCTTCTAATAAGGCGCCCATAAAACCCTCCAAGCGCCACCAAAGACGTCCGCTATCAATCATATCATTGTTAAGACCATCAGTACTAATCTTTGATGTGATTTCGTTAAATGACCAAGCATGGATTATTGTGCCAGATGCTAAAGCCGAGCCATTTGCGAAGATTGAATTTGCACTAGCGTCCTTGACTGCAACACTGCTGATAGAGTATTTATTGCCATCCCTCAAATAACCAATAGCAAATGCCCAAACGTTACGCGCAGATGTTTGTTTTAAGACAAGACTACCTCTTAGCTCAAAGTTAGTCACAGGGCTTGCACCTAGGGCTTCCACAGTGCCCTCATTATAACAACTATAAACTGAAGACATAGTGCGTCCATAACCGATAATTCCGCCTGCATAGGAGAAACCATTTGTAGTTCCTGTGTCTAAAGTTACCCCATTGGACTTATTGCCCGACTTGATAGCACCCGAGTTGTAACAGCCCTGAATTGTCACTTTGCCACCATACCCGCAGACACCACCAACGTAATACTCGCCTGGAGTTGTAGACAAACCAGTTGCAGTAGCATAGCCTGCCATAACTGAGGTCGCATTGTAACTCCTAAATATTATTGTACCTCCATATGTGTAACCTGTTATACCGCCAACGTAGTACTCAGCCTCGTAGTACTCATCCTCTGGATCTGTGTTACTATCAAGTGCAACATTGATAGGTCCATAGTTAGAACTATAGTAGATTTTGCTGTTTGTCGAAGTCCCAACAATACCGCCAACAGCTATACCATCGCCACCTACGGGTTTTTTTGCGTCAATCTTTACAAGATTTGTTATATTTGTTATATTTGATCCACTTGCCTCATTTACCAGACCACCAATTGAAAACACAAAACTTTCATCAATGCTTGAGTCTTCACTTACAGAACCTGAAATAGTCATATTTGACACAGTTGACCTCTCAAGTCTTTGTGTAAGCACGCCTGAGCCTGTAATACTAGCATCCATCAAGCGTAGGTTAAGGATTGTAGCTCCACGAAGAGGCGTTCCAAACAATGGAGCTGTTAAGCCAGTTATTGTGTGTTCTTGTCCGTCAAATTCAATACCTGTATCTGTATCTGGATCTGGATCTACAGCAAGGCTTTTCCAGGTGAACTCCAAATCTGAGATGTCCATATCATTCATAAGTATAAATCGGGTAGGTTTGTATGTTGTATTATTTGCCCCTGATATCGTAAGCTCAGTTAATTTTTCCAGTTGTCCAACATTTGTAATCATATAATACAAATCATCTTTATTTGGATTTGGATAGGTGTTGTTTGCCAAGCGAGAGTATTCTCGCTCAATCACAAAGTCATCATAGGTTGTACCATCCATAACAGCATTATCAGAAAAATTAAGATTACCTGAAGAACTTGATATAGTTGCAAAAGAGGACAACTTCATAAAGCCATACGGGTGTGTTGGATAGCCGTAGTTAAACTCATAGCCACCACTATCGTAAGCAGTTGCTACCCGCTCTTGAGTATTAAAGATGTTATACAAACCCTTTGGCGACAAATTACCAAGTCGCTTTACATATGGGCTAGTTGATTTAAAGCCTTCATCCTCTGTAACATCACAACTAATAGCATAATAGTCATAGAAAGAATTTGAAATAGTTATCTCTGTGTTAGGGCCAGTTATATCGTTACGCTCACTAATACCAAATACTGAAATTTCTCCACTGTACTCACGTGAAGTCGTGTAATCATTTGGAGAAATATTAGCTATAGAGTAGGTATTTGCAACCTTTGTATAATTTACCACATCGGTAACTGCATAGATATCTGCAGAAATATAAGAAGTAATACTGCCCGTTGAATAGCAATTTATTATATATTTATTATAAGCACGATTATTTATTACATTGATAACGCCTGCGATACCATAAACGTTGGACCATAGAGCTGAAGCGCTTTCTTTTCCCTTTGCTCTATAAATTATATCAAGTGCGGTAGAGCTATCTAAAATCTTTCCTGACGAGAGATTTGCGACAATTCCGCCGACATTTAAAGATTTGTCACCTCCAACATCTAAAGTACCCTTTACTTGAACTGCATATACCAAAGAGTTGTCTTGCATAGTGTTTGCAAGCCCTGCCATATAACGACCATACCCGACACTTTCTTTTGATATATCTACATTTATATCTACATTTACAACAAGTCCTGAAACGTATGAGAAACCACTCAAAGTATCTATAAGTGAATTTGGCTCTGTAGAAGTAGAGTTAAGTCTATAATTTATCTCCCTTGAATCGCCTATCAAAGCAATGTTTTCAAGATTTCCGCTAGGAGTAGAGCCAGCAGTAATTTGAGAGGAAAGAGTAGACGAACCTACAAAACAAGCATAGGTCATTCCATTAAGTTTGTTTGATGTATCTATCTTTGTCGAGTTAGAGTCTCCTCCAATTTCAATAGGATTAAGTTTATGGCCTTCTGGCAACTCATCACTTACATATATTTTTATTTTGTCAGAAAACTCAAAAATAAAAATCATATTTGTTTGACTGCTACTGTCTACACTTCCGTTATAGCCTGCACCTACTTGGTAGTTAGAATGATACCCGATATCCACTCCAAGCTCGTCAGTGCAAAGCGACACGCCATAGCTGTAATAGTTGCCATCTATATGAGAAGTTTTAGGGTTTACTCCAACACCAAACAAGGCATTATTTGTTGAAGCAGTATCACTATCCTCTTTACTCTCGTCATAGCGTGCGTTATGGCTTGACACAATTGAATAGTTATTTGTTGCATTAAGTTTATAGTTAGTTTCCATCTGTCCAATTAGCCCACCAAAAGTATAGCTAGATAACTGTGTTAGAGAAGAATCATATTCTACAAACACATCGCCATAATTGTAGTTGTTTGTCAGATAGATATTATAATTATTGCCTAATGAAAGGCCTGTAGTACCTCTTAAATAACCTACCGAACCACCTGCATAAACATTGCTACTCCTTCTGCCAAACACCTTAAGTGCACCACCAAAAACGGTGTTTGTTAGAGTTACTCTATCATTTGCACTATCTAGGTGGACTTCTCCCACAATTCCACCAAAGTAGGAGTCCTCTATATTTGTGTAAACAGCACCTAGGTAATTAATTGATGCGTTAGGTGAACCTATCACTACCCTTGCATTGCTATCATTACCGCCAGCAGTGTCTCCACCACCGACATAGCCTACCATACCACCTATCTTTGCATTTGCAGTGTCGCTATCTTTTTCTACGACCACAATGTTTGCGTAGGATACGATATTACCATCAATTTGAAGAGAGCTATCTGTTGTGTTAGAAACTGTAGAGTTAACCTCTCCAACAACCGAGCCAACAGCAATATCTCCAGAACCTGATAATCTAATCGCTTCGCCATTTTCGTTTAGTCTAGTATACGAAAGATCCCCACCTGCAAAGGCAAACCTTGTCTCTACTAATCCAGCAATTACGCCTATTCTAGCCTTGCCATTCATATTTACCGTAAACTTGTCATAATTGCGTGTATTAAAGCTATCTTGTGATAAGTTGTCTGAATTTGAATTTACTAATAAGTCACTATCTGCCACTTGATAGTTAATAGAGGTAATATTGCTTAAAGATACCATACCAGAAATTTTTCCAGCAAATCCTCCAGCATAAAGGTTATTGACAGTAACTCTGCTGGACAGATAGAGTCCACCATCAAAATTACCATTAAAGAGATTTATATTATTTAAAATTGAAGCACTTTCTATTGAACCAAAGATAAGTCCAGTGTAAAGGTTTGCAATCTCAGGAGTTCCACTACTAGAGGTGTTATTAATTACTATATCAACATGGGTTTGCAGTGGCTCATTTTGGAAAATTCCCAAATTGTTTAACCCGTTATTATAGCCAACATAACCACCAATATAGGCGTTGTCAAGGCTTGCAAAATTAGTTACAGTAATTCTAGGATTTGAAGATTGAGTAGAGGTATTTTGTCTTGTAATGCTAGCAATATCCATCCTAGTCTCGAGAGCATTTTCATCACGAGTTATTGCACCAAAATATCCACCTACATTTAAGGTTTGTAATTTATTACCTGAGCCATTAACAGTAATAAAGTTAGAGGTAGAGGTTATGTTTATGCCGTCAAGTTCTAGTATTGAATAAGTGCTTTGTTGATTAGCCTCGCCCGCTACCATACCGATAGAAGCACTCGTTAAGGTGTTGTTCCTGTTATCCAAATTTACGGTAACAACTGAGTCTGTCGACCTAATAGAAGTTGTTATATTGATATTTGACAGTGCAGAGCTTGTAATAGACGAAGCAAGTAACCCAAAAGAAAACTCACTACCGCCACCATTTGTCATATTTTCAGCCACAATTGGCGAGGATACCGTTATATAAAGCGAGGAGATAGTAGCCTCTCGAATTGCACCTTTTGAGAATAATCCAACCTCATTTCGGACAACTGGTTCAAGTTCTATACTGTCACCATCAGTTCTATACTCAACTACCACATTATTAAGATAGAATCCTACCCCGGTTGCATCAATAAAGCTCCTATCAGAGATAATCTTAACACGTTCTCCAGTCTCGGAAGAAATATACTCATTACTTCCTATCAAAGCTCCTGCAAAGCCATTGATTGGCTGAATATCAAGCCTATCCCAGTAATCTGATAAATCAATATCTGAGTAAACATCGTCAACATTAGGGCCTGTTCTACCTCTAACCACGATAGTATAATCACTATTAGCGTGTTGCATTATGTCAAAGGCATTTTGAACACTTTCATCGTAGTCATCTAGGTATATATAGCTTGTTGTTCTTTGATATCTGATAGTTGGGAATAAATCCTCTCCTGGATGTATCCAGTTTGAAGTTACCCAAACACCAGAACTTAAGAATGCTTGTTGAGTAGACAAATGCCCAGTTGTAGCACTTGTATAATCTGCTGGATTGTTTATTGCATATATATAATTGTTATAGTATAATGAATCTTCATTATCTACAAAGGTTTCTGGGATTTCTGCCGAAACCTCTCCAAACAAGTTAAGGTATGCTCTATTTCCATCATATGCGTAATATTCGTAATAACCAAAGGATGGCAATTCTGCTCCGCCTGTTGCAGCGCCTTCAACAGAGCCTTCAAGTTTAATCAAGCTTATAAAGTTTGCATAGTGATTAGCTTGAGTGAAGTCATTGACTAAGGTTATAGGCTGAGTTGAGGTTATATCTTCAAACACCGAGCCTACAATTAAATTGGTCTTTATTGCATAGGAAATATTGCTATCAGCTTCAAAAGAAAGGTAAGTATCGTTAGCATAATCATAGTTGACGATTTGATTTAAAGCATTTACTGCAAGAAGTGAAATCCTGTTGCCAAGCCCATACGAAACACCTATAATTCCGCCAGCTGTGATAACCTCGCCATCTTGTCTAGCCCGTACATCGCCAGAGGCATATACTTCATTTATATAATACTTAGTAAATACATCATCATTTGACATCAGTGAGCTTTCTGCTTGATATGTGCCTACATGAGTAAGATCAATTCCACCTATTATTCCACCAGCAAAGTCTGCACTAAGACTAATTACATTTAATTTAGAATATGAAACCTCAAGTCTACCGCTACCTACATAACCTATAAGTCCACCAATATACTTTTGAGAGTAATCATAGATTGTATTTTCAAGATAGAAGATATCAGTAGCTCCACGTTCGGCACTATTACGTTCGGCACTATTGCCAGAGAAAATGCTTGTAAAACTATTTTCTATAGTATCTTGGATAGAGCTTTCGTACTGAGCATAAATTCTGCTAAGTCCACCAAAGGATTGACCAATAACTCCACCTGCAAAGTATCTTGTTGCAATGATATGAGATTGATTATTAGTCTGCGGAGCAGTAATATCAATGCCCACATCTCTAATATGAGTCTGGTGTCCTGTCAGTCCAAATACGCCACCTACAACTTGAGCTTGAACATTTACTTCGCCACTGACTCTAATATTGTTAATAGTATATGAAGATGCTTCGCTTACGCTAAAAGCACGAAGTGAAGTTGTAAAATGGTCGGCATAGCCTACTACAGAACCAGCATACGAATATCTTTGCATTAAGTTCATAAAGGTTGATCCAATCGAAGCTGAAATGCTTAAGTTATTGCTGATGTTGTTTCTTATGTTAATAATGTTTGAGGTTGTAATATATTCGTCATCGCTTCCCACATTAAACCTATCAGCTGTTACATTTGGATTTGTAACAACTATATTTTTAATTGTGCTGTTGCCAAAGGATAAGCCCACAAGTCCGCCAACAAAATTTAAGCCTGTAACCGTTGCACCTTCGTTAAAGTTTACCTCTATGCTTACAAGAATTGAATCTTTGATATATCCTGCAAGCGAGCCAACCATTGACATTTCACTTGCAAGTACTTGATTTACTTCTAGATTTAAGTTGCTAATAAGAGGGGTAGAACCATTTCTACTTTCTAGTGAAGCGAACAAACCATAGGCAACTCCGCTTCGCTCTGGTGCTATAGAGAGATTTGTTATTGTAAAGCCATTGCCATAAAGTCTACCTGCAAAAGACTTTGATACCGATGGCAAATTGATAGACTCGCCAATTTGAGATAGATCAATATCGCTTACAAGTCGATAAGTGCCCCAAACAGCATAACTATTGTAGTATGAGCTTACATAAGTAGAATTTGAAGCCCCTGTAACTTCAGCAAAATCTTGAGCATTAGCGATCAAAATAGGATTGTTTTCTGAGCCAAGTGCTGTATCTATCTCTCGGCTAGAGTCGGTATATTGAAGAGTTGCATATGGTAGGATATACTCTCCAATATCATTTTGTCCTGTAATTCCCTCATAATCTGACTCCTCATTTATATATTGAATATATCTATGAGAATAAGCTCTGATATTAGGTTCTATAAGTTTAATACCTTCTGTTTCATTTATGCTCCAAATACCATCGCTTTCTCCATCTGCTATTGCAAAACCATAGAAATATGAGGCAACTTCTGGGTTTGGAACAAGCACAGCACCAGTTGCATACAGAGATTCTGTGGTGTTGTCTGTGTCATCTTCACTATTATAAAATCCCTTGTTAAAGAAGTAGCAATTTATATACGTTCCATTAGCTAGAGGTTCGCCATCAGGAGTAATTCCAGAGAAGTTCATCTGATTTGCACGCAAATTTTCTATTTGTGAAGCAGAATAACAAGTTTCAATTGTGCCTATGTTAGCATAAACAAAACCAGACGCAAGATAAACTCTAGACTCAGCTGAAGAGTTAGAAATCAAGATGTTTGAATAGCTATCCTTTATTATACCATTATTGGTATTGATAAAGCCTGCAATTATACCTAGGTTAGATTTTAAAGATGAGCCCTCATAGGCAAATTGTGAGTAATCTGGATTATCTGCAAAGCTATCAGGGTTTTCTACCCCCTCTACAAAGCTTGTGATAATCTTTCCGCTATTTAGATTTACAAAGCCTGAGGTGTCATATTCGGTTGTATTGGACTGATTTTCCATATCAAGAAGTTGAACAAAACTTGCAGATATTGAGCCTGTGTTGGTAAGCACAAAGCCAGCCATATCGCCTTGACCTATTATATAGAAGGTGTCAAGTTCAAGCTCAGAGGCATAAGTAAAGCCAGAATTGTTTGTACCTTGAGAGGTTGAGATAACTCTTTCTGCTCCAAGAATGGTAATAGACTTTCCGCCTACTCTTGAATTTGTAATACTTCCATTATTATTAAGGACAAAACCTGCAACTGATGGTATCCAAGAGGAATTAGGATTGACGGTTACACTTTCTGTTGTGTTTGCACCTCTAATAAACTTAATGTTAAAACCAGATGGATTGTTGTGCCTTACTGTTGCGACAACATTTACATTGGCAGTAGAGCCAATAGCAGTCTCTTCGGTATAGAAAGATACAACCTCACAATTAGTAATTGTTCCTGCATTAGATATAGCAAGACCTGCAATATTTATTTGCACATTTTCTTGCAGTTGTGCTAAATCAATGGTTAGTTGTCCGCCATTATAGATGTTTACTCTGACATTTTTTAAAGTTGTATCTGCAAGCACTTGGTTAAACAGTGCAAGGTTTAAGGTGCTTGAAGAAGAACTTGTTAAAAAGCTCTTGATAAATATGGTATATCCATTTCCATCCAAACTCCTGATTAGCGAAGTGTTAAAAGGTTGATAATTTTCAAGAACTATATCATTTGTAAGAATATAGTCATTTTGGGTAATTTGCGAGTATCCACTAGGATCCAAGTTTTCAAACTCTGTAGCGCTTGAAATTGTAAGAGGAATGTCTGGATCTGAATAAGCGTAAACTACAACGTTAAAATAAGTGTTATATGTTGTAGGCTCACTTCCATCACCCAGCACAATATAGGTTTTAAGAACAAATTGAACCGTTTCGCCAAGCCTTGTGCCAACTATAACTGCCTCTTGCGAGCCGTCTTCATTGTTGATAAACTCAAATCTTGCCCCTGCTGTCATACTATACTGATCTGTTACAGGTATTTCACTTCCATCAACTACATAGAAAAGTCTGTTAGAAAGTGGAATTGGCGTATTGTTTGTAATATCATAGTTGATTGCATATTGGATGGTTGTAAGTCCTTCATTATTACTTTTTGTTGAAAGGTAATATTGATTTACAGAAAAGTTCGCTCTTGCATCTAATAACTCTTGCACTCTATTTGCACTTTCCTCATCATTCTGGTCGTAGTTATAACTTTCAGGCAAAAGTCCATATTCAACATCAAAGGTTTTATTTACACCCAGCCATACTTGAAGTTGTCCATTATTTGCACCAGATATTTGAATATTATTCTGGTCAAGTTTAAAGTCAACTAACACAACTGTTGCCATCGCCCTTCTTTGTTCTGGAACGCCATTTAAAGTTCTTGAAACGCTTGCAACTATTGCAAAAGAGTTGTTGACTGCGCCCACGCTTGCATTGACTGTAGCGTTTAATGTAGCTATGTATGTTTTAATGCGAGTGGTAGGATTTACTCCTTGGTCAACTGCGTTTGAAATAGTTATGCCTTGCAAACTATCCCCATCTAGAACCAAACTTTCTAATACTTGATCTTCTTGCACTTGAATAAGTACTTCTACTGATGAGCCTACTGCAAGATAGGCGGTTGATTGACCATCTATAGTCACAGTTGGCTGTGCGAGATAACTTATTGTTAGATAATAATTTGCTCTTGTAAGAAGATTGCCCTCACTTTCGTAGAAAGAGGCAGTAAACTGCAATACTGTATCAACATTTACTGTAGAACTTACAGCAATTCTAAAATATATAATGCCTGTTTGTTTTTCTATTGAATCTTGTGACGGAGTAAAGCTGATATTATTTGCCCAAGTACTTGATACACCCTCACTATTTCTAATAAAGCGATTGTCATCTAAAGCTGTTAAAAGTTCAAAGCTAACTGCACTTGAAACAGTAGCTCCGCTATAAGAAAGCTCCATATAGTCGTAATGAGCATAAGCCGGATTGACTGTAATTTGCATAATAGAGTTACTTCCAGGAGAAACAACCCCCACTTGACTACCTTTAGTGTGAGTAGTGACATAAGTGCCGTTTACATTTTGCCAAACTGAGCTGTTTACCCTGAAGTTTGTAATATCAACGCTAGTAAAATTTTGTTTAGTCAACGTTAATTTAATTGAATTTGATGTATCCAAACTATTACTTTGACTATTGCTTATAAATGACACATCAAAAGTCATTTCTTGGTCAACTTGCGATTTATAATCGCTATAAACCGAGAAAGAAACTTCAAAAATATAATTGTATACGCCTGTTAATTGGTTGTAGCTTTCATTTATAAGAGTAACCGTTGTGGTAAAAATATAATTATCTGGATCTTGCGTATAATCGCTAGGTAAAGTATAGCGATATACAGTTATATCCCCACTTGAAAGGTTATCTATTCTTGTTCGGTAAAGGCTGTCGCCATTGTATGATATTTCTGGTCTTAAGTTTTCTCTGTCTTCCTGAGCAGTTGTTTGAATTTCAACCCTTAACGCACCGTTTGTTGATGGTGTGAGAGGTATACTTTCGCCTGTATAGTAGAAAGAAATTACGCCATCTACAGGATTGATTGTGAACGCTTTTGAAAACTCTTTATTTATCGCCTCTTGATAGTTAGCGTCATTTGTTACAATTGGATTAAAGGTTAAAAGTGTGCTAGAAGAATCGCTATCAACATTTATCTTGTAAATAGAATTGCTGATTTTTTCGTAATTTACTGCTTTACCTTCACTTTGAGTGACAAGGCTTAAGTTTATATCATTTTGCACAAGGAAATATCTTTGAGCATCTGAGCCTAAGATTAAACTTGTAACTTCATAGCCTATGGTAAAATCCCTTGACTTTGTTTTTTGAAGATGGGTTATTGAGCCATCTGCAATATTGTAGGTATAGCCTGAGTTATCGGTATATTGTATAATCATCTTTGACATTGCAGGCATTACCTTAATATTGATATTCTTTTGATTGCTTGCGTCGTGTTTTGAAGAAATTGTCAGCAGTACCTCACCACTTCTTAAAAGATTTAAGGAATTACCTATTATCCTTACAATAGAGGTATCTGACGAGGTAATTATCAGATTTTCAGATACTTGAGCATTGATAATCTGAGACAAGCTTATGGTATTTAGCTCATTTAGATCATTTAGTGCAGTTGACGACAAATCATTAACGCTATCTTGAAGTTGATAAACAAAGAGAATTGCATTATCTGCATCTACACTTAGTGACTTATAGAAGCCATCCTCTATAACGGTAGAGATTTGATTTGAGGATACATCGGTCACTTTCTCATCTTGATACAAGTCTCTAAAGTGCCTATTGCCATTGTTTACATAACTGTAAAAGTTTTCGCCTGAGGCAATCAAGTTTACACTATTATTGTTAAAGTATTCACTTATATATTCGCCATTGTTATAATAGCTCCAGTAAAAGTCAGAACTTGCACTGACACTTCCCTGCCCAAGTGAGCCAACATAGGAACTAACATTATCAATTACGGCAAAGCTATAATAAATTAAAGATTGTCCAGACAGCTGTCCTACTATTGCACCCACAGTTGCTCCAGCAAAAACTGAAAGATTATCTGTGGTAAAGTTATCTATATTATAGTTGTAAGCATAGCTATGGTCAATTGTCGAGCCATTATTTGCCTGACCCACTATACCTCCTATAACATTGCCTGTAAAAGTGCTATAAGTAGTTTGTTGACTATTTTCTCTATCAAACAAATTATAAAATTCAACTGTTGAGTATTCTATAACCGAATTGTTTTGCCCTGCAATACCACCAACAATAGCATTATCAGCATCAATGGTAACTCCCAGCACCTCAGAATGAGAAATTGTTCCATCATTGACTCCAACAATTCCTCCTACAAAACCAGCTCCCTGATAGGAAATTATGCTTGCGTAGGTTTGATAAACATCAACCGTCACATTGTTTATAGCACCTTTATTGGTATTAGCAACAAAGCCTTGCCCAGCAACAGTTCCCGCAAAGGTTATATTTCTGATCTCTGCTGAAGAAGAAAGCTCGGTTGCAAAGTTAGAACCATTCAAAGTTATAGTAACATCTTCATTATAGCCTTGAAGTCCACCATTGAAGCTTGTAATTGGACTTCGTGAACTTGAGATATTTAAGCTGTTCATAACAGTATAATAAAGGTTAGGATCTATTGTGTTAAAGCGTTCTTCATCATATATTCTATAAGCATAGTCAAAATCTGTTCCATCAGCAACAGTTATTTCGATTTTTATAAGAATATCTGCAAAATATACAGTTTCTGCCTCTGATGTAAGTGATGTGCTAGAGAGGAAGAAAGCGTTTTCTACTAAATAGTCATACCAAGTTTCGTTACTTCTTAATGAGCCTAAAGCGTTGGCACTAATTTGGCTTTGTTTTGTTTGACCATCTTCGTCAATATAATTATAAACTATATTTCCGTTATAAACTGCATCTTCTGGGAGCAGATAAACATATCCTGTAGTTTTTTGTACTATTGCTTCATTAAGCGAAAGCCCTATCATATTAGATGAAATAGTATCGTCTACACTTACAAAACTTCCATCATTAAGAACATTGCCAGCATCATCAGTCACAAGATAAGCTACATTGTTATTTCTTGCTGTGCTTGGTGCTGAGGAAAGAACTAGATAATAAGGTTCTCTCTGCCCGACCTCAAAATAAATTCCATCATCGTCACTATTTTCCCAAACAAGATTTGTGACACGTTGAGCATTTCTGATCGTGATATTAATAGTTGTCCAAATAACATTTAGTATTTCACTTTCGCCTTCTTGATTTTCTATAATAAGCTGATAGTGAACCTCAAGTTCATCAAAAAAGCTAAACGAACCGAAGTTTGAAATCGTTTCAATATCAAATCTAATAAAGGAATCGGTAATCGTAATATTATCTATTGTGTATCTGCCGTCCTCCCAAGAGACAGAGTTCTCGGTAACATATTTATTCTTCATAATAGGGTTACCTGAAGAATCTTTAACAGTTGAAACGAAATCAAAGTTTTCTATTTTATTATAGGTAACACCTGAGTTAGCAAAATCTATAGTTATAGTTTTTTTCGTTAACGCCTCATCTCTTGTGGCAACAGAGTTTGCTGAATAAAGGTTAACTTGTCCATCACTGAGCGGAGAAACATTCATTCTAGATGGAGAAACATAACTTTCAATTAGCACAATCTTTATGATTGTCACAGTGCCATCGCCTTCTCCGTTAACTTCTGCACTCTTACCTGTAAAAGTTAACACTGCATATGTAAAGCCCACACCTTTTGTGATGATATTTGCATAATCTGGAGAGAAGTAGGCAATATCGCTTGTTTTATTGATGTTTGCTCTAGCACCATTAATAACTTCCATAATTCCGGCTTGGCTATCAAGTAACGTTTTAAAGGTTTCTATATCCATTGTGTCGCTTTCAACAAAGTCATAGTAAGAAACATCTATATTTGCCTGTGCCTGATATTCACCTGAAGTATTGTACGCATAAAGAATAGGCGTGGTTGAGCCATTTTTAATCATTATACTTGCAAGAGTGTCTCTTTCTCCTATTATAACATTCCCATTGCTGTCATAAGATAGGTTATTCATCAAATGATTGGTTACAGAATCAGTAGCATTACTTACATCATATAGTACAGCAACCTCTTTTAGAGGAAGGAATATATCTATATCAAAAAGTTTGCTTTCTAACCCATTGTTATGACAAATCTGATAAGAATCTAAACTTGTTATACCATAGCTTTCACGTCTTAAGGTTAAAGTAATAGAAAAGGTTACCGAATCTGCAGTTGATGTAATATAAGCTGGCTGACTTATTGTTACGTGACTACTATTATTTCTTATATAAAGTCCTTCAACCGATGTTTGACCTACAAGCTCAAAGGTTTTTGTTATATTCACGTCTGTTGTTGAAGCAGTTGAATCTACTCTAAAGTCAGCATTTTCAAATACAAAATCTTTATAAGAAACGCTCTTTACAAGCTGTGCATAGAAGGTGTTAGTTATTTCTGGATTATCTTCACTTCTAAAAGTAATTTCTATTCCCTCAAAGTTTTGAGTATTAAGGCTAGAAGAAGCTTTCATATGAATTCGCTCAACTGACACCATATTGTTTGCACGTGTTGTGTATACATCTTGAAGAGCATCATATTCTAAGACTATCTGCGTCCAGATATTGTTATTATTTACATCTTGATACCAAAACTCCACTGGGCAACCATCTGCAAGTCCACCTGCTGGCAAATTTGGGTTGGTAATTCTAACACTGATGGAATATCTTTTTGTTGCATCAATAACTGTTGTAGGTGTTACCTCAACCAAATATTGAGCACCATAGGTGTTACTATATTCAGAATAAAGCACCTGCGTTGTTCCTGCAATGTTGTCAATATTATTTTCTTCATTTGATATGATGATATCGTTTACTCTTTCCCTTACATTTATGTAAATAGGGTTAGTTTCTCTAGTTGAAATACTATAGTTATACCCGCTGTAACCTACCTCAAAATGTACAACGAAATCTCGGTTAAGGTCTTGACTGCTATTTTCTAGGCTTTTATTTGAATATATTGAGTAAATTTGATTGCCGAAGTTATCTTCTCCGTCAGCCTCCACAATCAAATCGCTTGTTAGCTCGCCATTTGAGTTCAAAACATAATCATCAACATCTAGCTCTTGATCACAATCAAGTTTAACATACCCTATGTAATTTGGATTGGATGCTATTCTAGGTACTATCGTGAAGGTATTGTTATATTCATTAATCGTCTCATAACTTTGTGTATCACGGCTATAAGCCCAAGCAAGAGAAAGTCTTTCTTCAATTCTATCTATCACAGGGAGTTCAAGCTGACAACTAACGCCAAGCTCAGTTGTTGCAATCAAAGTGATGCTAGTGAGTAATGGATTGTAGGATGAATCTATAGTCAATATATTTCCATCAATCGATGCGTTAGTAACACCTTCAGCCAGCGACCAAGTTATAGTTCTTCTACTGTTTTCTGAAGGATAAAAGGTTAAAAGGTTGTCTTCTATAAGTTCTACGCTATCTCCTCTAATAGCGAAGTTGTTCTTGCGAGTACCCTCTTCAATCTTTTCTTCCATTGCGCTTACTTCACTGTAAACTTCTACATAAATTGTTTTTGTCGCGTTGCCTTGATATGTTCTAATCTGCACCTCGGCGTAGCCATCGGTTTCTTCTTTTCCAACAATATGTATCAGCGTTCTGCCGTCTGCGATAGGCTCTTCCCACACGTCAATCTTATCTTCATAACCTCTTGCGTCTGCACTTACCGTAGTGTCGTCAGTTCCAGAGACGGTAACGGTAACTGTTTGCTCGGAAGAAGCACCCTCTACCAATTGAATAGAAAGGTATTCTGTCGACAACGAAATCTCTACGCTATTACCTCGGCAAGCAGTCAGGATAATACCACCCAAGACAATAAATAGACTTATTAGCCCGACAAAAAACTTTTTCATAAGACCTCCTCGCATTATCTTTTGATTAAGACAATCTTTTGCGACACAAGTTTAATTTCACGTATAGAAAGATTATACCTTTTTGTGGCGTTTTTTGTCAAATAAAAAAGAAATAATTAATAAATATATTAATTATATTATCATTTGCAATTATTTTAGTTTTTTATAAAAAAATATTTTTATTCATAAAATAATTTTTTAGATTAAAAATCAAATAATAATTTGTTTTTAGTCTTTTTTTTGTTATAATTTTAAATATTACGAATAAATATAGGAGAATTTTATGCAAAAGATATTAAGTAAGCTTCGTAAAGCTTGCGAGGAATACAATTTAATTGAAAATGGTGATAGGATTGCGGTCGGCTTGTCGGGAGGCAAAGACAGTCTTACCCTTTTAACTGCTCTTAAAAAATATCAAAGCTTTTGTGAGAAAAAGTTTGAGTTAGTCGCCATTGCGGTTGATTTAACTAATGGCAAAAACAATTTTTCTCAATTACAAAAATATTGCGACGAGCTTGAGGTAAAACTAGTCGTTATTCCTAGCAATGTGTTTGAAATCGTTTTTGATATAAGAAAAGAAAAAAATCCCTGCTCTTTATGTGCAAATTTAAGACGAGGAATACTTAATAGCTCGGCAAAAAACTTAGGTTGCAACAAAGTGGCGTTAGGCCATCATAAGGATGACCTTATTGAAACCTTTATTCTATCTCTATTTTTTGAAGGCAGACTTTCTACTTTTAAGCCAAAATCATACCTATCAAGAATGGCCATTACAGTGATAAGACCGTTAATTTATTGTGACGAACAAGACATATTGAAGATCAGTCAAAGTTATCCTGTTCTTTCAAATAATTGTCCTGCAAATAAACATACACAGCGAGAAGATGCAAAATTATTGCTTGACACATTAAATAAAAAATATTTAAATTGTAAAGAAAAAATATTTAATGCAATAATTCACAAAGAGCGATATAATTTATTTGATAAAATTTGATAATTTAATTAAATTTAGCAAAAAATCAATAAAAAATGCAATTTTTTTATTATTTTTATTATTTTTTACTTAAAAAATAATTTTTTACAAAAATAAAACATTAATTTTAAAATAAAAAAATAATTAATTTTTTATTTGAAAAATAAGTTGACAATTTTTTTTATTAAATTTAAAATGGTCTTTAAGGAGATACTAATGGTTACATTAATAATTTTAGATGGTTTTGGCTTGCGGAAAGACAAGTTTGGTAATGCCATTTTGTCGGCAGGCACACCTAATCTTGATAAGCTTATAAAGCTTTATCCTTCCTCGTCACTTCGAGCAAGCGGAAACGCAGTTGGTCTGCCAGAAGGACAAATGGGCAACAGTGAGGTAGGGCACCTTACACTTGGTGCTGGCAAAGTTATTTTACAAGATTTAATGAAAATTGACAGCGAAATTAAAAATGGAAATTTTTTTAAAAATAAACGCTTACTTAAAGCAATCAAACACGCCAAAGACAATAATTCTGCTCTTCATATTATGGGACTTCTATCTGACGGAGGAGTTCACTCACATATCAACCACCTATTTGCATTAATAGATTTGGCTAAAGAACATAATTTAAAAAAAGTATATATTCATGCCTTTTTAGATGGCCGTGACACGCCTCCAAGTAGTGCATTGAAATATATCAATCTTCTTAATGAGAAGATAGCTAAAACTAATATTAAAGTCGCTTCGATCTCTGGTAGAATTTATGCTATGGACAGAGAAAAGCGTTATGAAAGACTTCAAAAAACATATAACGCTATGGTTTTTGCAGAAAATTTTAAGGATACCACTCCTCAAAAGGCTATTGAAGAAAGCTACAAGCAAGGCATCTATGACGAATTTTTACAGCCTGTACTGCTTGATAAAAACGGCGTTGTAAAAGATAATGATTGCATAATCTTTTTTAATTACCGCTCTGATAGAGCCAGAGAGCTTACTTGTGCCTTTACTGACAAAAATTTTTCTCAATTTAAAGTTAAAAAATTTAAAAATCTTTTATTTTCTCCAATGGAAGAGTATTCATCAGAATTTAAAAAATTAAATGTAATATACCCTCCTGAAATTGTAGAAGAAAACCTAAGTGCTATTATCTCTCAAAACAATTTAAAACAATTCCATATAGCCGAAACAACAAAGTATGCTCACGTAACCTTTTTCTTTAATGGCGGAATTGAACAACCTTACAAAGGAGAAGACCGCAAGCTAATAGAAAGCATTGACACTCAAGATTTTTCTTATTACCCAAAAATGAGAGCTTATGAAATTACCGAAGAAACCCTAGAAGCAATAGCCTCAGCAAAATATGACTTTATATTAGTTAATTATTCTAACCCTGATATGATAGGTCATACTGGTAATTTTGAAGCCACTAAAGAAGCAATCAAATGCGTAGAAAAAAATGCATATGCTTTAGCACTTGCAACACTTATGGCTGGTGGAGATTGCATAATTACAGCAGACCACGGAAACGCCGAATATATGATTGATAAAGACGGAAATAAAGTCACATCACACACCTGTAACCCCGTTCCAGTTATACTTGTTAGTGACAAGAACAAAAAGGCTAAATTAAAAAAGAATAAATCCATTGCTAATATTGCCCCAACCGTTCTAAAACTTCTAAATATTACCCCGCCAAAAGCTATGGAAGATCCACTTTTTTAAACCATAATTACAATATTTATAGAAAAATGCACTAATTTTAACAAAAAAGTGCATTTTTTATTTAAATTTATATTAATTTCTATTTTTAAGAAAATTGTATACTCTGTAAATTTTCTGAGTAAAACAAATTTTTTATTCGATTTTGCAATAGTCTTATCTTATATTATTATTTTAACAGACAATGCACAAAAGTGTTCGTATAAGATAATTTTAAATTACACACCGGCTAAAGATAAGCATTATTAAAAAATAATCATATTAAATTTCACTTTAAATCAAATTAACGGAGTTTCGACCGAGATGTCCCGGGCTGGAATTGCAGGGCAATCGCTTGGGAGAAAGGCGAATGGCCAAACTCCACATATATTTTTTGTTTAGTTATATTATGCGGAGTTTCGACCGGGATGTCCCGGGTTCGGATTGCAGGGCAATCGCTTGGGGCTATGTCCCAAGCTAATCCCGGGGCAACAAAAAATGCCCTTGCGGGCAATTTTTGGTGGCCTACCCGGGATTCGTTATGAGCCTTGCTTGGGAGAAAGGCGAATGGCCAAACTCCACATATATTTTTTGTTTAGTTATATTATGCGGAGTTTCGACCGGGATGTCCCGGGTTCGGATTGCAGGGCAATCGCTTGGGGCTATG
>CASFPO010000040.1 GCA_949296805.1 uncultured Bacillota bacterium
AAAAAGAAAAAAACGAATATAAATATAATCAGTATAATGAGCAGAATAATCAAAAGAAAGGCTCTGGCGTAAAAAAGTTTTTTGTATTTTTTTTAATTTTAATTTTACTTGCTGGGGGTGGATTTGCAATTTATTATTTTCTTATAAGAGAAGATGGTACAAATATTGAATTTTCTTCCTCGTTTGTTAGTAGTAACGAAAGTTTGGGCGGGATTAAATTTGTCGAATCTGAAGGAAGTTTAGAAAAAACTGCCACCGCAATTCCTTATGGCTCAAGCGAATTTTTGGGCTGGGTTAAAGATAGTATTTATGAAACTACTATCATCTCGCAGGAGCTAAGCTTAACAGTTGACCATGATGATCAAGCTACATATTATGCATTGTTTAATATATCAAACTCTATTACTACTAATAACAATATACAATATAGATTGTATCACGATGTAAGAAGGGCTTCAGCTATTGGGTATAGCAATTTTACTGCTACCACGCTTGAAGTCCCAACTATTCTTTCACTGACAAATGGCAATTATCAAGTTTTTAAAATAGAGGATAATGCCTTTGAAAATTTGCAATCTATACAGGCAATTAGGCTTTCTAAAGATATTATCTCTATTGGCGAAGAGGCTTTTACAGGATGCTCTAATGTAAGCACTATCTTTATTGATACAAGAAATCTTTATTACTCAAGTCCTAGCGATAAATTTATTGTTAAAGGAAGTAGACTAATTTTTGGTGTGAGTGGCGAGCTTCCTTCAGGGATTACCTCTATAGCTCCAAATGCTTTAAGTAGTGCAAATATTACCTCAATAACTGTACCTTCTTCAATAACCGAAATTCCTGACAGAATGTTTTATAACTCAACTATCAGACATGTCACTCTGCCTGGCACTTTAACAAAAATAGGAAATTCCGCCTTTGAAAATTGTACAAACCTTTCAATAATATATTTAACTGATAATATTGTAGCTATAGGAGATAGAGCGTTTGCTGGTAGTGGATTGACTAGGTTTAGTTTTCCAGCAAAAGTTACAACTATAGGAGATAGCGTATTTGCAGGCTGTCAAAGTTTAAGACTTGTTACCTTCCAAGACGGTAGTGCTGTTACTTCAATAGATGGACAATTTGATGGCAATAATTCTATTGAGACTATTCAATTTATCAATAACAACAGCCTCGAGTCTATTGCAGATTATGCTTTTAGTGGACACAGTAATTTAAGAATAATAACTTTTGGTAATAACAATATAAAAAGTTTGGGACAAGGTGCATTTGAAGGATGTGGCATAAAAAATATTACCATTCCTGCAGGAGTTAGCTCTTTGCCAAGCAATCTCTTTGTTGATTGTGATAATTTGACTTCCATTACCTTTGAAGCGGGCAGTAGTATTACTCAAATAACAAGCGATATGTTTTCTTATATTTCCTCGCTTGAGAGAATTGACTTTGGCGACAACAACAAGATTTTAGATATAAGTCAAAGAGCGTTTTCAGGGCTAAGCAACTTAAGCAGTGTGGACTTTGGAGAAAATAGTATATTACTAAATATCTATGACAATGCTTTTTATGGCACAAGCTTAACAAGTATAACTATTCCTGCAAGTGTTAGTTATATAGGAGTAGGTGCTTTTCAATGTAACACCTTGAAGGAAGCAAATTTCCTAGGCAGTCGTGATTTTGGTATTTTCAGCGGTAGCAGTGGACTCAATAGAGTTGCCACAATATCTTCTGCCTTCTATTCAAATGCAAATTTAATGGCAAACTATTTAAGCAATGTATACTGTGAATGTCGCTGGATGATAATTACCTATTAAAAAAATTTATAAAAGTTTATAAAAAAACTTGATTTATATTATATTTTATGTTATACTCTCCCTGTAAAGTAAAAATGCTTTACAGGGATTGTTTATGAAAGTTGAAGAAAATATACGTTTTTGTAAACTTTATGACCTTTACGGCAAGCTGTTAAGCGAGGGGCAGAGAGAGATTATGTCCTATTATTTAAATGATGATTTAACCTTAAGCGAGATAGCTGAAAATTTAAAGATTTCTAGGCAGGCAGTTAAGGATAGTATAACTAAAGCTGGGCATAAACTTGAAGAGCTTGAAAATAAACTAGCCTTGCTTAAAAGGATAGAAAATTACGAAGAGGTTATAAAGGACTTGCAAAAACAACTCTTCAAAGGACAGGAGGAATAATGGCACTTTTTTCTTCGTTATCTGAAAAATTTAACCATATTTTTTCTAAACTAAAAAACAGAGGGCGACTTACTGAGCTTGAAATTAAAGAGGCAATGAGGGAAGTTCGCATTGCACTGCTTGAGGCAGATGTAAACTATCTTGTTGCAAAGGATTTTGTTAAAACAGTGTCTGAAAAGGCTGTTGGCGATGAGGTGCTAAAAAGTTTAACACCTGCTCAGCAAGTTATTAAGATAGTAAAGGACGAACTGACAAGTTTAATGTCCTCAAACAATCAAAAACTTGTTGTCTCTCCAAATCCGCCTACTATTATTATGATGTGCGGATTGCAAGGTGCAGGCAAAACCACTATGTGTGCAAAGCTTGGTGCATACTTAAAAAAATCTGGCAAAAAGCCATTGCTTGTAGCCTGTGATATTTATAGACCGGCGGCGATTAATCAGCTTCAAGTGGTAGGCAAGCAAGCTAATGTGGAAGTTTTTGAAAGAGGCACTCAAAATCCAGTTAAGACAGCAAAGCAAGCTATCGAACACGCCAAAAAACAAGGGCTTGACACCGTTATTATTGATACCGCAGGTAGACTTCATATCAATGAAGAGCTGATGGATGAGCTAAAGAATATTAAAAAAGAGGTTAGCCCTAACGAAATTCTTTTGGTAGTTGACGCTATGACAGGTCAAGACGCTGTTACTGTAGCTGATGCCTTTAATAAAGACCTTGACATTACCGGGATTATCCTTACTAAGCTAGATGGCGATACCCGTGGTGGCTCAGCACTTTCTATCAAGGCAATAACTGGTAAGCCTATCAAGTTTACTGGAGTGGGAGAAAAGATTGGAGATATTGAACCTTTTTATCCAGACCGTATCGCAAGCAGAATACTTGGTATGGGCGATGTGCTTTCACTTATCGAAAAAGCACAGGAGGCAGTTTCTGAAGAAGAGGCAAAGGACCTTGAGAAGAAGTTTCGAGAAAACTCCTTTACCTTTGATGATTATCTTCAACAACTTGAAAGCATTAAAAAGATGGGCAACATCAAAGATTTGCTTTCAATGATACCAGGTATTGGTGGCAAGGTTAAAAATCTTGATATTGACGAAAGACAGATGGTAGTCAACAAGGCAATCATACAGTCTATGACGCCTCAGGAGAGAAGAAATCCTGAGATTATAAAAGCTAGCAGGAGGCAAAGAATTGCCAAGGGTAGTGGAACAAGTGTCCAACAAGTAAATCAGCTTATAAAACAGTTTGAACAATCAAAAGAGCTGATGAAACAAATGAAAAATGGCAAACTAAGAAAGATGTTTTAAGCTATATCCCGCCTTAAAAGGCGATAAGATATAAATATTTAAAGGAGGAAAAAATGGCAGTTAAAATTAGACTTACAAGAATGGGAGATAAAAAATCGCCTTTCTACAGAGTAATTGTTGCTGATTCTAGAGCTCCAAGAGATGGAAAGTTTATCGACATTATCGGAACTTACAATCCTCTTACCGAGCCAGCTCAAATCAATATTGACAAAGACAAAGCAACAAAATGGCTTAAGAATGGTGCTACGCCAACAGAGACAGCAAAGAGTCTACTTGTAAAAAGTGGAATTATCGAAAAATAAATTCAAGGAGTGTTTATGAAAGAACTTGTAGAGTATATTGTAAAAAATCTAGTAACTGATACCAGTAGCGTAAGTGTCACTGAGGAAGAAAATGATGGAGTAACAGTTATCCACGTTTTTGTTTCTCCAGATGATATGGGAAGAGTTATTGGTAAGGCAGGAAAAGTTGCCTCAGGTATCAGAGCTATAGTAAATTCTATCTCTTCAAGACAACGCCAAAGAGTAGTTGTTAAATTTGGAGAATAGTGTGATAGAAATAGCTAAAATATTAAAACCGCAAGGAATTAAGGGGGAGGTTAAAGCACAACCCTCTACCAATGTCCTTGCTGTTTTTAAATCTGTACAAAATGTAAGGATAGGTTTTAAAGAATACCAGATAGAAAGGCTATCTTTAAGACAAGGTTTTTTGTACATTAAATTTAAAGGGATAGATACAAGAAATCAAGCTGAAGAGCTAAGAAACTGCTCTATTGAAATCGACAAAGACCTTTTAGTAGAAATTAAAGGCAATGAATTTTTGATAGATGACCTAATAGGTATGGTGCTTTATAGCACAAAGGGCGAGCTAGTAGGACAAATAGTTGATGTTGTCAATTACGGCTCTTGTGATATTTTTGTAATAGAAAATAACGATAGGCAGTATCAAGCACCTTATGTAGAAGATGTCTTTATCAAAGATGGAGATAAACTTGTAGTAGATAGCGAAAAATTTAAAGAGGTTGTTATATGAAAATTGATATTTTGACGCTATTTCCTGAAAGTTTTTCTTATCTTAACACAAGCATACTAAAAAAAGCACAAGAGAGTGGTAAACTTGAAATAAATTTGATAGATATTAGACAGTTTTCAAAGGACAAACATAAAAAATGTGATGACTATCCTTTTGGTGGTGGAGCAGGAATGCTTATGAGTGTTCAGCCAGTCTATGACGCTATACAAAGTGTTAAGCAAGAAAGCTCACTACTATTGTTGCCATCGCCAAGAGGAGAGATTTTTAATGTTAAACTAGCTCAAGAACTTGCAAAACAAGAACATTTAATCTTTATTTGCGGGCATTATGAGGGGATTGACCAAAGAATTTGTGATATCTTTTCTCCCTACGAAATCTCTATCGGCGATTATATTTTGACTGGGGGCGAACTTCCAACTATGGTCATAGCCGACTGTGTAGCTCGATTTATTGATGGCGTGATAAGCAAGGAAAGTTTAAAAGAAGAAAGCTTTTCCTCTGGCAAGCTTGAATATCCTCAGTACACAAGACCAGCAGATTTTATGGGCTACAAAGTGCCTGAGGTTTTGCTCTCTGGCAATCACGCTCAGATAGAAAAATTTAGACAAGAGCAAGCTATCAAATTAACAAAAGAAAAAAGACCTGACTTGCTAAAGAAAAAAGATTGATTTATAAGGAGTAAAGATGAAGATAAATTGGTTTCCAGGGCATATGAAAAAAGCCTTAAGAGAGATATCAAGTCAACTTAAAAATGTTGATGTTGTTTTGTATGTCTTAGATAGTAGAGCACCATTATCTTCAATCAATCCAAGTTTAAATAGATTGATTCAAGGCAAGTCAATTCTTTATGTTTTTAATAAATATGACCTTTCTGACAAAGCGAGAGTTAAAGAAATAGCTTTAAATTTTAAGAAAGAAAATTCTGATTTTGTGTATATAAATAGTACAAGCTCTGGCTCAAGCAAAAGTATTAAAGCCAAAATATTAAACCTTTCAAAAACAAAGCTTGAAAAAGCTAAACAAAAAGGACTTAAAGCGGTTGTCCGTGTTATTGTTATTGGTATACCAAACTCAGGAAAAAGCACCCTTGTAAATAATCTTTGCGGAAAGGCTAAGGCAACGGTAGGCAATAAGCCAGGTGTTACCAAGATGGTAAAATGGCTTAATATTGGCGATAATATTGAGGTTTGCGACACTCCAGGCACCCTTTATCCTAACCTTGAAAATCAATTAGTTGCTAAAAAACTTTTGTTTATTGGCAGTATAAAGGATGAGATTATTGTAGATAAAGTGGAGCTTGCCCAAGAGTTTATCACTTTGATGCAAGCAAAATATAACAACAATTTAACCTCTCGCTACGGCGAGGACTTAACGCTTGAGGCTATAGCAAAAAAGAGAGGATATATTTTGTCTAAAGAGGAGTATGACCTTGAGCGAACTGCGCAGGCAGTTTTAGATGATTTTAGAAAAGGTAAACTTGGGGAGATTACTCTAGATTAGCTTATGAAAGAATACAATAAAATTAAGGGCGATTTTGGCGAAATTAAAGCCATAAAGTACTTAAAAGATAATAAATATAAGATTTTAGAAAGTAATTATAAAAATTACGCTGGAGAGATTGATATAATCGCAAAGAAAGGCGACTATATAGTTTTTGTTGAGGTTAAAGCACGAGAAACTTTAGAGTTTGGTAGCCCAAGCGAAGCGGTTACCAGTAGAAAACAATTTAAGATTAGAAGAACAGCTGAAGGATACTTAAAAGCTAAACATTTATTAGATGTTCCTTGTCGGTTTGACTGTATTGAAGTTGTCGGCGAGAGAATAAATCATCTTCAAGACGCTTTTTGATTTTTACAAAGTATTAAACAATTTTTTTTGTCAATAATTACTAAATAAAGATATTTAGGAGTAGTTATGACAAAAAGAAAGAATTTTACATTTGTTTGGCTTATAATAATGTGTATGTTTATACTTGGTGGCTGTGAAAACGCAACTATGCTCAATTGTGCCACCATTTCTGAAATAACAAGTGCAGGAAGTGAAAACTATGGTGTGCGAATAAATTTTTTAAGTGACAGCCGTATTCAAGACAAGTATGTGGATGTGCAGATAAAGTTTGATAAGATATGTGAAGTAGTGTGTTGGGAGGAAAATCAAGAAAAATTAACCTTAATAATAGATGATTATGACGAATGGTACTCACTTACCTCGCTAATTGCTATCGCTAAAGGAGAAGAGGGGCAAGAGCAGTTTGAAAAGTTTTCTCAAGCCTCAGCCAAGACCTATTTATTTAATTATGACGGTCAGCTTGATATTACCTTTAGAGTAGTGGTTGGCGAGGCTGAAGATAACAGTACGGGGAATGGACAAATTTTAGTAGGGAGCGAGCAAATAAGTAGTCAATTTACATTAAAAATCAAATAAAGGCAAAAATTGCTTTTATTTTTTTTAATTTTATAGTAATATAATATTACGAGGTGACACGGTGATAAAGATAAAAAACCTTTTTTTAAGATACACAAGGGAATTTTATGCCTTGTATGATGTAAATATCGACATAGCAAGTGGAGAGAGCGTGGCGTTTGTAGGCGAAGATGAAAGCGGTAAGACCAGTCTGTTAAGAATACTTGCTAGGCTTGAAAAACTTACAAAAGGCGAGGTTTTTATAAAGGATATTCCGCTTGAGAAGTTAAATTATAAAACTGATATCAATGCAGGTTACGTTCCAGCAACTCCAGTATTTATCGAGAAAAAATCAGTTTATGAAAATTTTAGATATATTTTAAAGAATTGGGAATTGTCAGAAAAAGAAATTGAGACTAAGATTAATAACACCATAATTGAGTATTCACTTGAAAAGATTAAGGATACCAAGCTTAAAGATTTATCATTAGAAGAAAAATATGTGCTTTCTTTGATACGCCTGTCATTTAGAGATAATTTAGAACTGCTTATGATAGACAATATATTCGATAAAATTAGTGAGCCTACTAAAGAGGTTGTTTTTGACCTTATCAAACGACTTAACACTAAAAAAACAACATTAATTGTTGCAACAACTAAAGAAGATATTGCAAACGCCCTTTGCAAAAGAAAAATTTATTTCAAATATGGTTCAGTTGTTGATAAATTAGATTAATAATAACTTAACTAACTTAGAGCAAAATTTCATCACTCGGCGGAGTTGATGATTTTTTTGTTGTATCCTTATCTTTGGGCATTGACATCATTTCGGCTAAATTAGGAGCTTTTCCTCCCATCATTGAAAAGAGCATAGATAGTAAATTTTGATTAAAGGGAAAGCTTGTATTTTGCAGGGTGCTGGCTTGGTCATTAAAATTTTGAAAGGCATTTTGATTGTTCGGACTATAATTTTGAAAGGTATTTTGATTATTTGCATTAAAATTTTGAGAGGTAGTCTGATTATTTAAACTAGAATTTTGATTATTGTATTTATTGTCTGTCATAAGGTCTGACGGGTAGTTGTTAAAGGCTGGGTTATTCTGAGATGGCATATTTTGAGGTTGACTATTAAAAGAGCCTCCACTAAAAAGACGAGAAAACATTTCAAAAAGAGAGTTATCCATACTTATGTTTATTCATAGTTTTAGTAAAAGTTGAAAAAAATTTAATAGTATGCAATCTTTTAAGCCTCTAGCATATATTGAAATTAGGAGAGTTTTATGAGATTGTCAGATTATAAAGGCGAAGGAGAGAAAAAGCAAAGCAAGATTACTGAGCAAGATATTTTAAATAAATATAATGAGTATAAAGACTTACCAAGCGAGCAGTTAAATCAAGAACTTTTTAAAGAAGTCTCAAGGCAAAAGATGAATGGGACATTTGACTATCAAAAGCTTAAAAGTATGCTTGAGGGCTTAAGAGGATCGCTTAGCGAAGAAAATTATCAGAATATGTTAAAGATTTTGGAAAGTTTGCAATGATAAATCAAAAAATAGATAAAGTGCTTTTTAATATAGTTGAGGCTTTGGAAGAAGATAAAAAATCTCAATGTATAATTAAAGCATATGATTACAAAAGATTAAAAAGTATTTTAATTAAGAGAAATATAGAAATTTTAAATGAATATTTATTCATAAATTCCTTTAGAATTAAGGCTAGCAAAAGGCAGATTGCTTTTTTAAGTAGGCTTAGCCAAGTAAAATTTATATCTTCAGTCAGCACGGCGTCTACTTTAATGAATATAGCAAAAAAAATCTTAAAAGTCTCAGACCTTGAGCTATCTGGCAAAGATGTGACGTTAGCTTTTATCGATACCGGCATATCCTCGCATAGTGATTTTTGTATAGGCGGGAAAAGGATAAAATATTTTAAAGATTTTATTGGCGAAAAATCCCTTCCCTATGATGACAACGGGCACGGAACTTTTGTCGCTGGGGTATGCTCTGGAAATGGCTCGCTGTCAGCAGGTAGATATAGCGGAATAGCACCAAAATCAAATATCATCTCTTTAAAAGCATTAAATGGAACAGGAGAAGCGACTGCGGATAAGATTTTAAATGCAATGGAATGGGTATACATAAATCACAAAGAGTACGATATTAAGATTGTGTGTATGAGCTTTGGCAGTGATCCTCTTGGCTATAACGATCCAATTATGTCAGGTGCTGAAGCACTTTGGAAAGAGGGTGTTATAGTTGTTGCAGCAGCGGGCAATAGTGGTCCAGAATTTCAAACAATAAAAAGCCCTGGTGTATCTAGTCAGATAATAACCGTTGGTGGCTTTGATGATAACCGCATAGATCTTGAAGAGTTTGATGATAGTTTTTTTGAAGTGGCTGATTTTTCTTCCCGAGGCCCTGCTTTTTCTCGCTACAAACCTGACCTTGTCGCTCCGTCTGTAAATATCATCTCTTGCGGAACTGATAAACCTTATGTTAGCTTAAGTGGGACTTCTGTTGCTACACCAATGGTTGCAGGGCTATGTGCCTTATTGCTTGAAAAAGAACCGCTACTTAAACCCTTTGAGATAAAAAGGTTGTTATTAAATTCTTGCAAGCCAATTACATACAATAAAAATCTGGAAGGCTATGGCTATCCAGAAATAAATAAATTATTTAAATAATTAATTAAATTCGACAAAAATTTTAATAAAAAATAAAAAAATATATTAATTTTATT
>CASFPO010000041.1 GCA_949296805.1 uncultured Bacillota bacterium
AAAAATTATGTGATTTTTTATTATTTTTTATTAAATTATCTAATTTTTTACTATTTATATTTTAATTAAAAATATTTTTGATTAAAAAATTATTTTTATTATTTTAAAATTATTTTTTTTCTATATTTTTTATAGTCAAAATTTTCAAATTTTTTATCATCACTAATTATAATAATTGATGGCTTAACTTTTTTAATTTTTTCAAGCTCGGCAAGGGCATCTTGATATTTTACCGCTTTACAGGCTTTGAGAAAAAACTCATCTTCATCTTTTTGGGAGTTACCTAAAAGTGAGCCATATTTTTGAATTGCTATGATATTAGCTTCTGCCCTATCCCCAATTGTTGACACATCAAACTTATAGCATTCTAATGTTGTCTGCCTAGCATTTTCAAACCGCTCGAGCGTAAACTCACTTATGAGAGTTTTTAAAAACTCTGGAAATTCTTCTAGTGCCTTTTCAATATTTTCTTGCTGACACTGGATATTAAATTCAAAAAAGATACTGTTATCAGATCTTGAAATCCCTGCCGAGCAACCGTAGCAAAGTTCCTTGTTATGTCTAAAAAATTTCTTAGCGTTGGCGTTGAGAACTTTGTTTATTAGACGGTGGAGAACGGTCTCTTCTCGTTTGTAAAAATCAACGCTTTCTCCTTGCTCGAGCTGGTAGACAATATTTAATAGACCTTTACCCTTTTCTAGCGAACTTGAGTATATATAAGTTGGCCTGCTATGATAGCCAAGATGTTGACCTCTTGTCATACCAATTTTTCCACTTTTATACACCCTTGGTGCAATATATTTTTTAACAACTCTCTCAATATCTTTTTTCTTAATCGCACCGCTGGCATTGATAATCAAGTTTTCTAAATTTAAGTAATCGTGGGCAAAATTTTCTACATCTTGAAGTGTGATATTTTTTAAACTTTCTTCACTTCCAGTTAAGCTATACTCAATATTATTCTCTCTTGGGTCAGCCGACATTTGTCTGCCCCAAATAAAAGAAAGTAGATGGCTATTGCTTTGCCTGAGTGTTCTAAACTCGTCATAGATAATCTTTTGTTCAGAGTCAAAATTTTCTTGA
Source organism: uncultured Bacillota bacterium (assembly GCA_949296805.1). Classification (GTDB taxonomy): domain Bacteria; phylum Bacillota; class Clostridia; order Christensenellales; family UBA1242; genus Caccovivens. The sequence goes on from CASFPO010000041.1 coordinate 1,084, forward strand.
CTGAACTTGATACACTCAAACCCCTCGGTAAGATGGTCAACCGCCTCGTCAAGTTTATCGTGAGTTGTGGCTACCCAAAAGACCATATTATACGTGGACGTGAAGGCATTAATTTTTTGAAACTTTCTCCCCTCTTCACGCCTTTCTTCTCGTGTATGCTTATCGGTAGAAAAGCCCATAAAAGCATGCTCGCAAAAATGGGCAAGTCCTGCCTTGCCCTTTGGGTCATTGATTCCGCCCGCTTGAAAGTGAAGCTCAAACACCACACCATTGACACCTTTGATATGCTGATAGACCGCCTCTACTCCCTCTTGTGTTTTAAATCTTTCTATTTCCATATTTATACCATCTTTTAAGCATTAACCTTATTCATCCAAATTTTTTAATTTTAAATTGGCTTTCTTTTGAAATTTTCCATCTTTTTTATAGACAACAAAGTTTGCCTCCTGGCTATTACTGAGTTCTTGCACTCTTTTAAGAGCCTCTTCCTTAGTTTTTTTGCTGTCAATAATTCTTTTTGCTCCGTCCTTTTTAATCTTCCAAAGTTTATCCTCTTTATCGTACATAACACGGTATAGCGATTTTTTTGCACTCTCTTGAGGTTTTTCTTGGTTTTTTTGAGCCTTTTCCTTTGACAACTGACTCTTTTTTGTCTCTTTTTTTTCACTAACTGTCTTTTTCTCTTCCACTTCTTGAGAAGGTTTTTCCTCGCAAGTACTATCTTGCTTGCTCTCTTCAACTTTGGCTTCTACAACCTTATCCTCTTCTTTTTTCATCTTCTTTTTCTTTCTTCCAAAAAACCACATACATTTTCTCCTTTCTGTTTTATTATTATAACATTGTTTATATTATATTTCAAGGCTTTTTAAAATTTAAAGTATAAAATTTTTATTTAACTTTTTATGTTACTCTGTAATGAATTGCTTTGCAAAATTATTTCAATTATTTTATAAAAATCTTTAAAAAATTTTTAAATTATCGCTTTTTATGTTAATATATCTAAGTAAGGAGACACTATGAAAAATATAGGTACTATTTCTCTTGGCGTAAAAGCACCGATAATAAGAGCCGGAGATAATCTTGTGGATATCACTGTTGATTGTGTTTTAAAAGCTGTAAAAGAGGCTAAAATAACTTTAAAAGATAGGGATATCGTTGCAGTTACTGAAGCGGTAGTTGCTAAAAGTCAAGGCAATTTTGCAAGCGTTGACAATATTGCTAAAGATGTTAGAAATAAAATGGGAGAAGGCACAATTGGAGTAATCTTTCCAATCCTGTCCCGCAATCGTTTTTCAAACATACTAAAGGGCATTGCTAGAGGATGCGATAAAATGGTTTTGCAACTGTCTTATCCTTTTGACGAGGTAGGCAACCCTCTTGTTTCCATTGACCAACTTTACGGAAAAGGGCTAACAAACTTTAACAAAACTTTTTCTGAAGAAAAATTTTATAAGACCGTTGGCAAAATTGAGCATCCTTTTACTGGAATTGACTACATTGATTTTTACAAAAAAATTTGTGGAGATAAGTGTAAAATTATCCTGTCAAATGACCCGACTACAATTTTAAAATATACCAAAAAGGTTATCTCTGCTGACATACATTCTCGTCACAGAAATAAAGCTTTGCTGCTTAAGCGAGGCGGGAAAAAAGTTATAACACTTGATGAAATTTTAAACACCTCAGTTGACGGGAGTGGCTATAATGAAGAGTTTGGATTGCTAGGCTCTAACCTTTCAACTGACGAAGTGCTTAAACTTTTCCCTAGAGATACTAAAAAATTTGTTAAAAACTTGCAAAAGAAGTTTAAAGAAAAATGTGGTGTAAATATTGAATGTATGGTCTATGGAGATGGTGCTTTCAAAGACCCGGTTGGTGGTATTTGGGAACTTGCCGACCCTGTTGTATCTCCTGCCTTTACTGATGGGCTTAAAGGCACACCAAATGAAATCAAGCTTAAATATGTTGCAGACACTCAAATTGCAAACCTTAGTGGCAAAGAAGCTGAAAAGGCTATGAAAGAGATAATTAGCAAAAAAGCCAAAGACCTAAAAAATCAAAATATTTCTCTTGGCACAACGCCTAGACGAATTACTGACTTACTTGGCTCGCTTGCTGACCTTACAAGTGGAAGTGGCGATAAAGGCACTCCTATTGTTTTGATAACTGGTTATTTTAATAATTATGCTGATGAATAAATTTTTTGTTTTTAAACAAAAAATTTTTTTATTTAATTTAATTCTTTATTAAATTTAAAATAATTTTAAAATATTTTTTAAATAAATAATAATTTTTATTTAATAATTAATTAAAAATATAAATTTTTTATATAAATAATAATAATAATAATTAAAAAACAATAAATTAATTAAAATAATAATTTATTTAAAACATAAAAAAAAATATTTTTTATTTTATAATCCTCTCTCCTCTAAATTTACCAAAATTTGTTAGAACTTCATATTCAGTGCTTTCAAGGAGTTTGGCAAAAAAAGTAGCGTTTGTCATAATTTCCACCCTGTCGCCTATCTTACAGTTAATTTTGCTTACGTCAAGCATAAACGAGTCCATACAAATATTCCCAACATTTTTTGCCTCTTTTTTGTTAAGCTTTACCTTAAGTTTATTTGATAATTTTCTTGGCAAGCCATCGCCATAACCTAAAGGGATTGTGGCAATTGTCATATCAGTTTGGGCTGTATAACTACAAAGATAACCTATATGCTCGCCTTGTTTAACCTTTACGATGTCCACTATTTCGCTTTCAATACTAAGCACCGGTTTTACAAAATCATTTCCATAGCCATATACTTCTAGTCCCACTCTAAACATATCGGCGTTAATATTTTCAAAAATACTGCGTCCGCCACCAACGTGAATAATCGGATGCCACGCTTTTGGCAAAAGTGTCAATAATTTACAAAATCGTTCTTTTTGCAGATGAGTATACCTTTTATCTGTTGTCAGCGAAGAAAAGTGGGTGTAGACGCCTTCAGGTTGCTCGCTATACTTGGTAAAAAGAGAAATTATCTTAAAAAGCTCCCTTTCTGTTTTAATTCCATATCTATTCATACCTGTATTTAAGCAGAGATGGATTTTAGGTTTTAGTTTATTCTTCTTAGCTATTTTAAGAATTTTTTTTGTGTCCTCATAAGAAAACAGAGCAAAAGAGATATTATTTTGCATACATAATTTATAGTCTTCACATCGCCCAAAGACGATGACCTCTTTAGTAGTATACTTTCTTGCCTCAAGACCTTCAGCTTGGTTTGAAACTCCAAAAAAGTCAATCCTATCCTTGAGCAGTGATATAATCTCTTTCATACCGTGTCCATAGGCATTAGCTTTGACCATAACGCAGGTCTTTTTCTTGGAAAGCTCTTCAATTTTGTCAATATTAAACAAAAGGTTATTTTTAGATAAAAAAATTTTCGAGAACATACTATTCTATATTCTCGAAAATATTTTTTTGTCAGTTAAACGCTACACAAAGCTAGCGTTTATATCTATTGTTCCATTGATTCCACTAGAGTAGATTACTTCAAGCTCTTCTTGTTTTTTAAAGAAGTTATTGGCATTTTCTTTAAATTTTGCAATCTCTTCTTCGGTAACATTCTCGCCTACAATATCGATATCAGAAATATTTAAGCTATAGATATTTTGTGTAAACATCCCGTTCAAATGTGAGACAAAGAAAGAATTTTCAATTTCCTCTGAAAAGACTGAATAGCCAAATAGAAGGCTAGTGTTTTGTGGCAAGCCATACAGGTCGCAGATTGTTGGCAGGATATCATAGGTGTTACAGAAGGTATCTATAATTTGACCTTGTCCTCCTGTAAGTTTTGGACTGTAGATCATAAATGGAATATTGTAGGCAAAGGTTTTGTAATATTCTATCTTTTCTATACCTTTTACCTTTAGGCTTAAGTCGTGATAATAAGAATTATGGTCTGCAAATAGCACTATTGAAGTATCGTCTGCCCTACCTCTCTCTTTAAGCTCTGCTAAGATGTTTGCTACCAATCTATCAAGGTCGATAGCTGCTGACTTGTAACGATTAAAAAGTGCAAGGTCATTTTCATCTTCTGGTATGTTAAAGTATGGAGTATTCACTTCTGCCCAAGCTTTATACTGCTCAAAATTGTTTTGATAGATTTGATAGTACTCCTTATAATATGGGTTATCATAGGTGTATGGGCCATGAGTTGACATAGTTGCAATAAAGGTTAAAAATCTCTCGCTATCTGGGATGGCATAATCGATAAGGTTGCCTACAAAATCTACATCAGTTATCCATTTTCCCCAGCCACCATATTCTTGCTCGCCAGTATAATCTTCTCGTGTGTAAAGATAGTCAAACCCAAACCCATCTATATGGGTTATATCTCTGCTATAAAATGACCTGTTGTTGCAGTGGATGTATGTTGCAACCGCCTCTTCCTCCGTAGTAGCCTTAAAAACCTTTGGCAAGGCATAATCAAAATTATAGCCATTATAGTAAGCCTCAGTAATTGAGATGTCCTTTGGCATACTGCCATTAAGTACAATACCTTCACTGTTGTTAGTTCTATTTCTTGCATAAAACTCGGTAAATACTAAAGAGTTGTTGCCAGAGGCAATACTATAAAGAGTTGGGGTATTAAAATAATCTATAGCATACCAATCAATACTTTCACAGAGAATAACAATTAGGTTGTCTCCATATAGCGGTGCTGTTGGGTCTTCTGGCTGATAACCACTATCAATATAATCGACATAATATTGCATTTCTTCATCCGAAGCCTTTTCGTCAAAGATTAAATTTAGCACACTTTTGGTATAAAAACCATAGTTACCAAATTTTTTAAAGGCTTCAAGCTTAAATTGAAAGTTATCCCATAAATATTTGTCACTACTTTCTATTTCAGACTGCCCTACTGTTGCCTCGTGTAAGGTGTTTTGCTGAAGCACATAAAAGCCAAGCCCTGAGGACTGAAATAAGATAAAAACTGCAATAACAATAACAGAAACAGAAAAATATTTGATTTTTATCGTCTTTTTGTTATATTTAAAAAGCAAAATAGCACCAGTTATCATAACTGCAAACACGCCAAGATTTAAAAATGCCCCACCCCAATCAATAACATCAGCAGTGATTGATGAAGTAGCCTCTCCGCCAAGAGCAAGTAGGTCAAAGGAGAGAATGTCGCCAAACATATTATACATTGTGGAGTTTACTATGTTCAATGCTGTTTGTACGAAAATTAAAAATATAAACATAACCAGCATTGCAACCCTGTTATGTACAACAAAAATAAGTCCTGCAAGCATTAAAATTATAGCAAAGTCAAACAAAAAGTAAGACGGAAGAACTATTCCTCCCTCTCCTTTAAAAAGATATAAAAAATTTACCATTTCAAGAATGGTAGCACAAACAATAAATAAAAGTGGAAAAAGAAAATTATTGATGGGCATTTGTTTTTCTTTAGCTTTCATATTATTAATATTCCTCAATTTAGTATAAAAATTATTAATTAATTATATAACTTTTTCTTCAAAATGTAAATAGATTTAATAAATTTGCCGATAAAACAAAAAAGACGTATTAAACGCCCTGTTTGTTTTGGTATTTATTAAATTACAAGTGGAACGATTATACCTGCAATAACAATTAGCAAGCAGATAACGTAAAGTACTTTCCAAACCATTTGTTTTGGTTTAACATATCTCCATGCAAGTATTGCAACTATTGTAATCATAATAGCAGTTGCAACGCCTTGAAGAGCACTTACTACCACCATATTTACACCACAAGCCGACAAAACCATTGATAACGCATACAAGAAAGTAACAGCTACAATAGTCCAAAATGAAATTTTGTTAAGCCCCCACATAGTCCTTTTTGATGAGCTTGACGACTTGGTAGAATTTGATGAAGACTTCTTTGTTGCCATAATTTATCCTCCTATATAAAGATTATACATTTCTTTTAAATTATTGTCAATATTTATCAAAAATTTATTTAATTTTCTTTAATTTTATCGCTAAACATCATAAGAAGAGGTATATATTCTTGCCATTTATAACTTCTAACTGGCATCGGTCTATGATTGCTAAAATAAAGAACAAGTGCTGGGCGTATTCCATTATAGTCATCAACAAATTTATATCCGGTCAGTTTGCCTGATAAAATCAACTTTTTAATTTGTGCGTGATAATTATAGTATCCCATACCCTTTTAGTATTTTATTTTTTACAAAAAATATTACATTATATATTTTTATCCTAACGCAACATCTAAAATCATCATCACAACAAAGCCAAATATAAATCCCCAAGAGCCAACATTCCCAGAATTTTCATTCTTTGCATCTGGCAAAAGTTCTTGTGCTACCACAAAGAGCATTGCACCCGCAGAAAAGGCTAGCAAGAGTGGCATAACTTTACTTAAAGCAGAGGAAAGCAAAATGCCAACTATTGCCATTATTGGCTCAATAATACCACTCAACCCGCCAAACAGAAAAGCCTTAGTTTTTGAGCCTAATTTTTCTTTCATTGGCAGTGCTATTGCCATCCCTTCGGGAAGATTTTGAATGCCTATACCTATCGCTAGCCAAAGAGCAGAATAAAAGGCTGAAATTTCGTTGACGATAAAGGCATTTCCAAAGGCAAGCCCGACTGCCAAACCTTCTGGAATGTTATGAAGACTGACCGCTAAAAATAACTTTGAGGACTTGCTAAGTTTATATGGTATCTCTTTATTTTTATCCTTTTTATTTAAAAAGTAAGGTATAATTTTATCCATCAATACAAGAAACAGACAACCTAGAATTATTCCCAAGCTAGCTGGCAAAAAGTTTAAAGTTCCTAAATCAGAGGATTGTTCAATCGATGGCAGAATGAGTGACCAAATAGACGCCGAGACCATAACCCCCGAGGCAAAGCCCATAAACAAGCTATTTATCTTGTTGCTGACACCCTTTTTAAAGCAAAACACCACCGAAGAGCCTATAGTTGTCATTAAAAATATAAAAGTTAAACCTATGGCGGTTATAGCAAGTTTACTCACACTCCCTCCGCTTTTATCATTAAGTACCTAATATCATTATAAAAAATAAAAGACAAAGTGTGAAAAAATTGTTAAATTAGCAAAAAAAAGACGAGTAAGCCTCGTCTTAAAACTTTAAATTTAAGTTTTTATTAAATAGAAAAGGTTATTTACTTTGCAATTCCTTTTTTGAAGTGTTTATAGCCTTGACAATATTTGATATAACCTTGTTTTTGTTTAGCCACCAGTCACGGCTCCAAACCCTTATTATCTTCCAGCCACGAGAGGCTAAAAATTTGCTTCGGTAAATATCTCGCTCTAGAATAGATGGACTGCTTTTATATGCCGAGTAATCACACTCTATGCCAAGCAGGTATCTATCCAAACTTTTATCATAGACGCCAAGAGATAGTTTATAGTCGGTATTGCCTAAGTTGGTCTCGACTGTATAGCCTAGCTTTGTGAGTTCGTCTTTGATATATTTTTCAAGTTTATTTTCAACTACAACTTCCTCGCTTTGAGGTAAAGCTGGTTTGAAACTATCAAGGATAAATTGAGCTTCTTTATATTTTTTATTAGAAATTGCCCTAACATATTTTAAATAGCTTTTAAATATTTTTGGTCCTGCATTCTTACTACCCTCTACTGCAAGTTCTTCAGGCTCTATGCTAGTTACTACATAGATTTTTTCCTTTGCTCTAGTTATAGCAACATTAAGGCGATTTTCTCCGCCCTCTACAGACAACGACCCAAAGTGTGCGACAACCTTGCCAAATTCATTTTTAGCATAGCCAATACTAAAGATAATTATATCTCGTTCATCGCCTTGAACATTTTCAAGATTTTTGATAAAGATTGAGCTGTCCTGACCATCCTCTTTTCTGTTCAATTCCTTAATATAGGCATCACGAAAAGCGTTATCTTTTTGGCATTCTTTATCTATTGCATCCTCTATGGCGTTTTCTTGCTCGGTATTAAAGGTAATTATACCTATTGAGCTTTTGTTGCGTTTATTTTTTATCAATTTTTTCAGTAAAGTTACAACCGCATTTGCCTCTTCTTGATTGCGTCTACCGATCCAGCTTCCGTTAACTTTTATTCGCTCAATCGGTTTGCTACCTATGTTCTTAGAGATGTTTGGTGCTATTTGTAGTTTACCGTCATAGTAGGCATAGTTTGAAAAGTTGATAAGCTCTTCATTTTTGCTTCTATAGTGATAGGTAAGATTTGCACTGTTATATCTTGAAGTTGCAAGGTCAAGCAAGCTTTCCACTTCAAGTGCCGCTTGAGAGGCAAGGTCTAGCTCCTCGTCATCGCTACCAAGATACCTTTTCATAAACGTTTGAGTTGGGCGAAGCTGTTTTGAGTCGCCCGCCACCACTATATGTCTACCTCTATAAATAGTCGGCAAAGTATTTTCAATAAACACTTGGCTTGCCTCGTCAAAGAGGATTATATCAAACATATTTTTCTTAAGAGGGAAAATGGTTGACACGCTTTCAGGAGAAAGTAGCCAGCAAGGAAAAAGTTTTAATAGATAGTCGCTATAAAGCTCCATCATCTTTCGGATAGGCATAAGCGATTGCTGTTTGGTTATTTGATAAAAGTAGTTTTTGTTTTCACTATCGCTATTAAAATGATCAATATAATCTTGCTTAAATTTTTCTATACAAATATCATTTGCAATACCTTTTGCTTCCTTTTGAAGAGAGAGAATTCTATTTCTTATATTTTCAAAATCAATAATTTTGTAAAGTTTATCTTTGTAAAGCTCTTCATAGGAAATCGTCTCGTGGTAGACTCTTATTTCAAGAAGTTTTTCTATAACCTCTTGAAATTGCCTTAAATTTTTAGAGTTCGAATAGGCAAAGCTAAGTATGGTTTTTTCATTATCAGTCAAGCCTTTAAGTGAAACATTTACATCCCTTATCTCCACATAATCTTGGAGTGCGTTTAACAAAAGCTTTAAAAAGATGGTATTACCATTGACGATATTGTCAACTGTCATAAGGTAGCCTTTTCGGTCTAGCACCTTTTCAAGCAAGTTATAATCATTTATGTAAGATTTTATGTCATTTAAAGTGTTTTCAAACTGCGAGGTTATCTCTTTTTCCACCTTGCTAAGCTTGTATTTTGCAAACGGATAGGCAGGAAACAGCACCTTAGACCAATTTAAAACATTATGGAGAACAGGATAGTCAAGCTTTGATATCATTTTGACGAGTGGTTGAAGCTTTTTATTATCCTCTATATCATTTTCAAGCATATATACCATAAGCTGTCTTGCGTGCGGATGTTTGGCTGTATCAAAAGGAATTATCGTCTTTTGAATAAGCTCATTTAGATAGGTTTTCATTTGATTTATGGTGTGAATTTCTACATCAGCTTTAATATGGTCAATAAGCGGATTGGTTTTTTTAAGTTCTATATAGCGATAATATAAATTGCTTTTATTTTTTTCTTTAATTACCCGCAAAGTTTGATAAAGGCTATTGTAGTCCATCTTTAACAGTTCACGATTTTTTAGCATATTTTTGTAAAGAACATAGTCATTGCTGGTCTTGCCAATCCTTGCCGAATTTGCATACATCTCTTGTAGAGTTAGTCCAAACGGCGTTTTTGTAAACAGGGTATCAGAGATTGTTTGCAATTCGCCTAGCTCCCTATCTATACTCTCTTGCACCTGCTTAAAATCTTCATACCTATCTTGACCCGAGCTATTGCTGTTTATCAGTGCTTGGTGCATTTTGTTACATCGCTCATAAAATTCTACCTTATTCTTTTCAGCATCGGTAATAAACATACACTTGGAATTTAGGTTCTTAAGTCTATTAAAAACCACATCAAGCGCCGCTTTCTTTTGTGACACCACAAGCACCTTTTTATTCTTACATAAGGCATCAGAGATAATATTTACTATAGTTTGGCTTTTGCCCGTTCCAGGTGGCCCATAGATGACCAAATTGCCCGACTCATTCAGCTTTGCAACTGCACTTTCTTGAGCATAGTCAAGGTCATTGATGGTATAAATATTCTCGTCAACCTTTTTTATCTTCTTTTTGTTTTTCCCTTCAAGAAGCTGGTCAATAGCCTCACTTGAAAGGTGTTTTTTCTCAAGCAAGGAATAGTCATTATAAATGGAATTTGCAAGCGGGAATCTGCCTATCACACAGCTATCTACTACTGTAAGTCCATCATCTTTAAATGATGGCTCTTTGATAGAGTCAAACTTAACAAAGCCCTTAGTTTTGCCCTTGTAATTAAACTTAAAGCCGTAGGCCGAAAGATAGTCAACAACATCATTAATATTTTTGAGTTTGTAGTCGGTTAAGTTATCAAACTCCATAATCAATCCGTCATAATTTAGCTTTTTCTCTTTAGCTATGGCAAGCATCAGCACCTTATTAAACTGAATTAGCTCGTCTTGTTTAGCCTCAATCGTTACCGTTTGGTCATCTTCAACATCTATGATTACTGGAAAGAGCAGAAGCGGACCTTTTATCTGAAGGTCTCTATTTAAATATCCACTCACAAAAGGATATCCGACAAACATTTCATATCGACCTGTTTCTTTAGCAAACTCTTCAATCTCTCTCTTTAAACTTTTAAGCTGGCTAACTTGTGAGAGCAGAAGTTTTTTAGTCTCCTCTTTTTTTACTCGTTCTCTTCGCAAATTTTCATTTCGTTTTTCCTCGGCAGTTAAGTTTGTTGTATCAACAAAGGTAGCCTTAACTTTGTTTTCAAGATTAAAGTTTTTGTAAAGTCTATCCTTAGCGTCTTTATTTATTAAAGTATATCCGCTTTTTTTACCCTTCCAAAGAAAAGAGAAAAACTCGTCAAACTCCTTTTCATCCCCGCCAATTACAGCACCAATATCATAGGCATACTTTCTGCTTAGATTTTTAGAATACAAACTTCTATTTTTACCACTTATTTCAATCAATCTTTCTTTGTAATATTTATATATAGCTTTCATTTTTTATCCTTTTTTCTATTGTAACAAAAATTTTTAATTTTTCAACACAAATTCTATATATTTTTATGCTAGAGTAAAAAAATTTACTGAATAAATTTTTTAATAAAACTTTCTCGATGCTCTTGAGTTTTTCCATATTTTTTTAGCCTTTCTATGTGGTCTTTTGTTCCGTAGCCCTTATGCTTATCAAAGTTATAAAGCGGATATTTTAAAGCAAGCTTTTTCATAAGCCTATCTCTGTACACCTTAGCAAGAATAGATGCTGAGGCAATGTTATAACTTTTTTCATCCCCTTTAATAATGTTTTCTTGTGGCAAGTTAGTCTCAATTTTTACAGCGTCAGTCAGAACAATATCTGGCTTTACACTTAAATTTTCTAGTGCCTTTTTCATACCAAGTTTTGTGGCATTTAAAATATTGATTTTATCTATAGTCCGTCTGTCAATCTCTACTATAGAATAAGCTATCGCCCTATCAATAATCTTCTCGTAAAGCTCTTCCCTCTTTTTTTCACTTAATTTTTTACTATCATTAATTCCCTCTATCAACTTGTCCTTTTCAAGAGGCATAATAACACACGCACAAACTACAGGGCCTGCAAGCGGACCTCTACCCGCCTCATCAATCCCTGCAATAACTTTACCTAAATACTCATCTTCTAAATTAAGCATTGTTCACTCCAACTTAATTATAACAAAATAAATAAAATTAACAAAATTTAGAGTGAAAAAGTTTAGATATTATTAAAAATTATTGCAAAAATAAATATTTTGTGCTATAATAATAAGGCATTTAAACAAAAGTTTATTAAAACTTCGCCTCTCTTAAATACTTTTGCCCTTGCATAGCGTATAGGTCTAGACTTAAGTTTGATAAAAATAAACAGTAAAAGCAGACAACCTTTACTTAAGTTTGGATTTCAATAACCATCAGCCTTGCTCTTGCAAACAAGTTCGACTTCCGATGATATATAATATGCGCTAAGCTACCGCTGGATAGAGCGTCTGTCTACGGATTACTTGCCCAAGTCTAAAAGATACCACTATTTTAAAGGGTTTTAGGGGTTTTAAAGAGTACAAAAATAATTTTTATAAAAATTGCATTAAAATTCTACAAATTTTCTTCAACTTTTAAGTTGAAGGCTGTGCAGAAACACAGCAATGCAAATTTTGGTACGGGCGGAAATCTTGACAAAGAAATAAACAAGTTTAATCTTTTTCAACATTTCCTACTACTTAAAAAACTTTATAAAAATCCTTGAAAAATCGTCAATATGCACCTTTAGCTCAATTGGATAGAGCGTTGGTCTACGGAACGGAAGGTCTTGGGTTCGATTTCTCCCATAAAAAAGAAACAAAAAACTTAATATGCGCCATTAGCTCAGCTGGATAGAGCGTCTGTCTACGGAACAGAAGGTCGAGCGTTCGAATCGCCCATGGCGCACCACTAAAACTCTTTATTTTAGGGGCTTCTAGCGATTTTGACGGTTGCTAGATTTTTTGTTATAACCACAAAATTATAAAAATAATTTTTATAATAAATTCATTTTTAACCACAAAAATAAGAAAAATCTTAATAACACAATTTTCACCAAAAATGTGCTAAAAATGGTCAATGTCTACGAATTGTCTACGAATTTTTTCAAAATTTATGCAAATTATGTTTTGTGTTGCATTATTTCGCAATGTGTTTTATTGTGTTGTTTCATAAAAAAATAAGGGCAGGAATTTTCTTCCTACCCTAAATTTTTACATTTCTGCCTCTTGTTTTTTCTTTAGTTTTCGCTTTTCTTTAAGCAATCTTTCAAGTTCTTCAATCTCATCATCAAGGCTTTCATACTCGCCATTTTCTTCTTTATTTTCTTTTAAAGCACTGCTTATAACACTTGCAGATTGCAGTTTTGAAGAAAAGTCAAGATGACTATAAACATCGGCGGTTGTGTTGAAATTTGCGTGTCCAAGCCATTCTTGTATATTTTTCATCGGCACGCCATTTGCGACAAGCAAACTTGCACAACTATGCCTTAAATCGTGAAAGCGAATGTGTTTAAGTTTATTCTTCTTTAAAATTTCACTAAATTTGTGAGACACATAATCAGGAAGAAGCAAATCTCCAATTTCATTCACAAAAACATAGTCAAGATATTTTGTGTTGTAGCATTTTCCATAGATAAGTTTGTTGTGCTCTATTTGCTCTTTTTGGCAAAGCAAAAGTTTCTCTATCTCTGGAAAAAGTGGTAAAGTTCGGTGACTTGCAGTTGTTTTTAGAGTGTCGGAGCAATAGACAACTTTATCAACGCACAAAACCTTATGTTGAATTGTGATAGTTTTGTTGTTAAAATCTATTGCGTCCCACTTTAACCCCAAAAGTTCACTGCGTCTAAAACCATAATAGGAAGCAACTCTCACAACCAATCCAATCGGCGAATTATCAGTATATTTGAATAACTTTTCTAATTCTTCTTGATTGTAGTAATTTCTTGTCTGCTTTTCTCTTTTGATTTTAGAGATAAATTCATAAGGATTTTTGGCAATTAAATCATCTCTATATGCTTGTCTTAATGCAGGCGACATAATTATGCTGTAATGCTTAACCGTTATGTTTTTATTTCCTCGCTCGTTCTTTAAATATTCATAAAACTTTTCAATGTGCTTATATGTGACATCTTTAAGTTTTAGTTTATTTCCAAAAAACTCGCTGACAACCTTCCAACAGTTGATGTAGGTTTTATAAACGGCGGGCGACAATTCATTTTTCTTTTTGTCAATAAATTGCTTAATATAATCAACAAAGATAATATCATTTTCAATTTTTGGCTCTGCTTGCCTTTCAAAATTTGGATTGTTGAAGATTTTTAATTGCTCTTCCAAAAACTTTTGTGCTTCCTTTTTGTTGCCTCGTTCTTTAAGTCCTGTTGAAATCCATTTTTGCTTATATTTTCCAAACTCATCTTTGTAGTTGATAACTGCGTAATAAATTCCGCGTTTAACTTTTAAACTTCCTTTCATATTTGCTCACCTCCGGTTAAGTATGCAATCACATTGTATTTTGAAATTTTATAGTCCTTGCCGATTTTGATTGATTTGATTGTTCCGCTTTTCAAAAGTTCGTAAGTTTTTGTTCTCTTAATTCCAAGCATTTTTCCAAGTTCTTGAACACCAACACAATCTGGAAAATCCTTAAACATAATCTCATTTAACTCTTTTATTCCCACTTTGCACCTCACATTTCAAAGTCCGATTTGCGACTTAAAGTGACGTTTTCAAGAAGATTGTTTAATGCTTTCAAAAACTTTTTGTTTTTGCTTAAATTAAGGTTTTCATATAGATTTAAGTTCTTTTTAAACTTGCAATCAAATCTTGTCCAAGCACGATAAAAATCATAACTGTCGGCATATTGACAAACATAACTATCAAGACAATTTGAAAGTTCAGAAAGAAGAATTTGTGGCAAATCATTATCTCTTGCAATATATCTCAAATTGCGACTTAAAGTGTTTATATTAAGTCTTGTTCCGTCACTTTTAAGGCAGATAAATTTTTCATTTGTTTGGTCATAATTTTTGTTAGTAAGTTTATTAAGTTCTTGTTGTTCTCTCAAATCTAAAAGTAAATTTTTAAGGTTTGGAAGGAGCGGAAAAGTTCGACCAAGGTTTTCTTTCTTTTTGAATTTCCAACTATAATAAGCACGGTTATTTCTCTTTTGAGAAATTGGATAAATTGTAATTGTGCTGTTTTCAAAATCTATATCTTCCCATTCTATATTTACAAGTTCCATTCTTGAAATTTGATATGCCATTATCAATTTAAAATAGCATTCAAATTTATTCCCTTTGATTGTTTTTAAGAATTTTTTAGTCTGGTCTAAATCAAAGGTGTTTTTGATTTCGTTTAAATTCTGCATAGTATACCTTCCTTATAAAAATAATTTTATTTAAACTACTTTCTATATTTTTTTGCCATAGTTCTTTTACGCATCGAGCGAAAGACTTTTGGGCGACTATGCTTATTATTTTGTTTTCAAAAAGGTTTCACTTAAACACACGAAATGGGTATTCCCATTTGCTTGCACAAAGGAAGAAAACGAGTCAAAAAATGTATCATAAGAAAATGCTTGTAAAATAAGGATTTTCGTGAGCATTTTTGACAAAAAGCGTTTCTTCCGCTTATCCTGTATCTCATAATTTTTATAAATGATTCTTTTTGTAATACAAATCTCTATATAATTTTTAATAACTAAATCAATTGCTTTTAAATTTTTATCAAATTATGATACAATATTGGCAGGAGATTGATATGAACAACAAACAAAAGAAAATTTTAGTAATTATTGGTTTCGTAATCGGAATCGTTTGTTTAATACTTTCATTTGTTTCTGATATATTTTTAGTATTTGGATTTTTGATTATAGGCGCATCTTGTTTTGGTATTTATTATTTAAACAAACAGCAAAAAATTGATAGCAATAAAAATACTGTAGAAGAAAAAGCCGAGACATTGCAAGATAATAAAATAGATAATCAAAAAACACCATTCTCTAAATCATCATCTCAAAGCGATGACATAGAATATAAAAATTATAAAGAGTTAATATCTAATAACTTTGATATCTCAAAGACCAAAACAAATTTTCAATGTTCCCTAAATGTGATGGCTTTAAAACAAATATTAGAAAATAAATACTTCAAGCCAGAAGATTTAAAATTTAATATCAATACAAAAATAACTGAATTTCAAGATTTAGGGAAGAGATATTTTGTTGAGTCCAAATTTAAAAATTTTGTTGCCATAGATTTAGAAACTACAGGTTTAAACTATGAAAACGATAGAATAATTCAAATAGCAATGGTTAAAGTTATTAATGGTGAAATTGTAGATAAATTTCAGTCTTATGTTAATCCCAAAAGACATATTAAACAAGAAGCAAGTGAAATAAATGGGATTTACGATGAAGATGTAAAAGATGAAAAAACAATAAAAGAACTTTTTCCTTCAATTCTTGAATTTATAAACAATTTACCAATAGTTGCTCATAATATAAAATTTGATTTATCTTTTTTAAAAAATGAATATATGCGATGTTTTAAAAAAGAATTACCGAAATATAAATCTATATGCACAATGAAATTGTGGCAAACCTTGTATCTTAAAATTCAAAAACAAAAAGTGCCTTCAGCAAAATTATATACACTTGTGCTTAATTTATTGGACAATGATGATATAATAGAATATCAATCAAATAAACACGATGCGATGTGTGATGTTATTGCAACAGCTAAAGTATTTATGAAAATGTATGATGAAAACTTTAAAAATATTGAATAGGCTACAATTCGTAGTCTTTTTCTTCTCTATAAGCTTCAAGTTTTTCAAGAAATCTATGAAATTCTATCATCTCATATTGTTCTTGCTGTTTGTAGTAATCTAAACAAGAAAACAAATATTCAAGTTGTCTTTTTCGTTGTCGTTTCTTAAAAAATCTATCTCGCTTTGTGTGAGTTGTTATGCTGTCTAAGTTGTTCTTTATCTTACCAATTTCTAGCGCAGTTTGAATTGTTTTATTGCCAAGCCTTCGCATTAAATCTTTATGATAAATCTCCGGGTTATACTTGTCAGGAATGTGTTTGTAATTTTTGTTTTGCCAAATTTTAAGATTTGAAATTTGAGTTTTGTAGTTAATATATTTCATCTTCATTTCTTTGTTTGAATAGATAATGCTTTCGGTTAGTTTGTCAATTTCGTTTTTAAGAAACTCCATATTTTCGCTGTCATAACTTACTCTTCCTGTTTTTGGAATTTGTGAATACAACTTCAAAAACTTTCTTTTGAGCGACCTTGTCATTTCAAAAATATTGGTGCTTCCATTAAACTCTTCTTTTAAATCTTTTCGCAATTTGACAATCTCGGCAGTTTTGTTTGTGAGTGCTTTTTCAAAGATAAGTTTGCTTGTGATTAAAACATCTTTTGGTATTTTCCCAGAGTGATAGGAGAGTGTTTTATTGTTCTTCATAAACTGCGGTTCTTTCTCAAAAAATGATATGTGGATATGCTTGTTCTCGGTGTTCTCGTGAAGTCCTGCATACCAAACAATGTTGTCTTTATCAAGACCTGCACGAGTAAAGAATTTTGGTAGTTCCTTCTTCAAGAAATTATAGGCTTGTTCATAATCTCTACAATATTCATCTCCAAATTCTTCACGAAAAGAAATCACGCAGTCCCATATACAACTTTGAGTGTTCCTTAACATTTCTCGGAGCTCTCGCTTCTCATCATCATTTAAAAGACCTTTCGCACTAAACACACCACAAGACTTTTCGCTGTTGCCAATATATTCGGTATAATCTTTTGGCACACTGTCAAGACTTCCTGTGTCTACATAACTGACATAGTTATAACTGCCATTGCAACTTAAAAATTCACGCTTGCGAATTTTATCTTCCTGCTTTGCGTTGTATTTATCACTTGGCTTGTAATACTTGCAAATAAAAATAATATTATCTGTCATTTTTTCATATTCTCATAGATTGCATTAACAACATCTTTGATTTCTTCTATCCCTTCCAAAATCTCATCTTCTTTGC
>CASFPO010000042.1 GCA_949296805.1 uncultured Bacillota bacterium
AAATTTATACAAAATTAAAAAAATATAAAAAATAGGGTTGTTGCAATTTATTATTTTGCTTAGCCCTATTTTTAAATAAAAATTATTATTTTTAAGTTTTTTAAATAATTTTTTGTATTTTTTTAATTAAATTTTAATATTTTTAGTATTTTTTTAATATTTTTGATTGTTTTTATTTATCCACATAAAACAGCTTTGTTAAAACTTTTAGCACTAGCGAGCGAGGGAAAAATTTTTGTACTTGGTATAAGATTTTATTTCTCATGCCCATTACGTACTGCGGTTTTAATTTTTTCTTATTGATAATTTTGGTCATTATTTTGGTGGCTTTTTCAACGCTCATACGCTTGTCCTCTCGGCTGTCTATTCGCTCAGCTGAAAGTTTAATTGCCTCTTTGTAACGCTCGTTTGTTTTAAAGTCCTTTTGCCTATTTTTAGTAAAGTTTGTCTTGATATCACACGGACAGATAGCGGTCGACTGAATTTTGGTTCTAGACAGCTCCATACGCAGACAGTCACTCAGCATACTTACCGCAGACTTGCTCGAGCAGTAGTAGGCTCTAAACGGGAGAGGAAAGAGTGCGCAGGCAGAGGAGATATTGATAATCTTTGACTTATCCTTCATAAGTGGCAGGGCAAGTTGGATAGCATAAGCTGTGCCTAAAACATTGACCTCATATTCTTTTTTAATCTGCTTTTCATCGATAAGCTCAATAGCACCGCTTAGCCCAAAGCCAGCACAGTTAATCAAAATATCAATATGGGAAAATCTGCTTGCAATGCTTGAAAAAATTTCTTTTAAAGCCTCTTTGTTTGATACATCGCAGTTGTAGTCATCGCCTTCAAGACTTATCCCTAGCACGTTATCGCCTCTATTTTGATAATACTCTCGCAACGCCTTGCCAATACCACTAGAAGAGCCAGTAATGACAATGTTTAATTTTTCGTGTTTTTTCATCATAACTCCTTAACATAATTATTTAGATTAAGTATATAATAAAATTGTAAATAATCAAAATGATTTGACTTAATTTTCTTCACGTGTTAAAATGTAATTAATTTTTAAGGAGCGATATGAACACAACAAAAAAATGGCTGATTATTACAGCGATTTTCTTTAGTTTTTTGTCAATTGGATGGGATATTTACCGAATTGTTTTGTGGTTTTTAGCTGAACCGCAATATAGAACTTCGGTGTTTTATCTTGTTTTTGACTTTATCACAGTAGGGTGTAGCATAGCAATTATTGTACTTCTTACAATGGCGGTTTGGAAGAATGGAAAACTCTTTAGGTCACGCTATGGCTGTTATATGACGGCACTTGTCCTCTCGATTACCTTTAAGCTATTCACAGTATCAACTGCACTTTTAGTAATCTCAATGTTTGTCTCTGACTGGGAATGGATAACTCCAAAAAAAGAAGATGGCAATGTAGAGATTGATGATAAAACCGTCATAATAAAAGATAAAGAAAGCGAGATTGCAAGACTGCGAAAACTTAAAGAGGAAGGTAAAATCAGCGAAGAAGAATTCCAAAAAGAGCTTATGAAATTATTGTAAATTTAATTTAATAAAAGATGGTTTTTGCCATCTTTTTTATAAATAATATTATCGGAAGCCGAACTTGCTTGCAAGAGTGAGGCTGATGGTTATACAAATTATGTGAAGAGTGCGTGAAACGCACAAATTCGTAAGAATTTATTAAAATTTTATGATAGTAAAATTTTAACATCACATAGTTTATAT
>CASFPO010000043.1 GCA_949296805.1 uncultured Bacillota bacterium
TACTGTGATAGAAAATACTATTGGAGTGGCTGAAGTGTCAAAGTTTAGGTTTAACTCTTCCCATACTGTATCATCTCCTGTAGTTTGAGTAGCACTATAAGTTACATCTAGTGCCGAGGGTGGTACTGTTGCTCCGGTAGCATTTCCTGTTACATGGGCATAGACATCATCTGCGGTAAAGCTGATATTTCCGCCCATATTTACGTTTACATGACTTGCTGCTAGCACTCCCATTATCAGCATACCTAGTACCAAGGCAAAGGCTGATATTACAAAGACTAGTCTTGTTTTTAATGACTATTTTACCTCTTTTTTCTATTTTATACATATTAGTAAAAATTATCTAGCTTAATGCAAAATTTCGACTATTTTTGCATTATTTATGCCTATTTTATCAAGTAAAATATGGTCTGCAATAGGATTTTGTTTTAAAGGAAATACTATCAAAACTTACCCTTACCTAATAGGCGTTAGCCTATTTTACCCCCCCGAATGTTTTGTCAAGCAATTTGGCGACTTTTTTGAAAATTGTTCAAATTATTTTATTTTTCTAAAATTCTATCCCTTACTTAATCTAAAAGCCTTACCACATTTTCAAAAAAGTTTTTATCTGCCCGTCGTCACGGGCAGGACAAAATCATTCGGGGGATTTCTGAAAACTTGCACAAGTGCAATTTTTGATTATGCGGGGTCGGGCTGTTTTTTATAGCCTTCCCTGCCTAAAGGCAGAGAAAGAAATAGGAGACTTACTAGATTACCTTTAATATTCTTATAGTGGCTAGAGTTACCTTTTATGTTATTATAATGAAGTTGATTTGAGTATTTGTAATTTATTAAAATAGTTAAGCATTTAATCATTGTTCGCTTTAAGTTGAGTCTTTTTAATAAATACCGCCCAGAGTTTTGGCTATTTACCAAGACCCTGGGCTTGTCTGGTGCGGAAGATGGGAGCCCTCGCCCTAAAAATCTGACGATTTTTAGGGAACCCAAACGAACCCGTGGGTTCGACTCCCAATAAATTAATTTTATAACAACTTCCAACCGCATGGCGAAAAAAGTTGAACTTTAAATGCAAAGTCGCACAAAACGCGGACGCGTTTTCGTTTGGCGCGAGAGGCGAAAACAAATGTTAAGGCGTAGCTTTTTCGCTTTTACTAAAGCGAAAACAAGCAACAATGCAGTTTTCGCCTCTGGTGCAACGATTGATAACGAATCCGAACCATAAAGTATTTATCGGATATGGTTATTTTGTGATTAGAGTAAAGATTAAAGAAAAAGAGAGAAGATTTTAGAATTTCTTCTCTCTTATGCTTAGTTGTTGCTTTGCTGGTCTTTGTTTTTAGTGTCTAGCAAAGCGTAAACACTCTTTGCTGATAAATTGCTCATATCTCCATTATTGTTGGCAAATTCGAGCAAATCGTGGGCTAAGGTAAATGCAATTTCTTTTACTTGCTCACGACTTAGTTTGCATTCTCCGTATCTTAAACCTAAAGTATTAAGACAACAGTTTGCAGTATTTTCACAAAGGTTTTTGTCAAAGCAACAACTATTAAGTTCAATAAGTTTATTCATATTTCATTTTTTTATTTATGAAATATGTTAGCAGCAACTTATTGACTTCAACCCTTGACTTCTCGCACCGTTAAGAAGTCATTTTTAGTATAGCATACTTTTATAAATTTTGGGGTGAATTTGACAAAAATAGACAAAGTGGGTATCACACTTGTAATAAGTCTGGGGAGCGATTCAAAATTGCACCACGCACCCTTTCGGGGTGAAACACCGAAAAAGCCTTATTTTATAAGGATTTTTAAGGGGTGCCAATGCCATTTTGAGTCCGCTCCTTATCCTGCTCGCCAAAATTTTATGTAAAATTGTGTCGAATTGCACTAAGTTTACAATAAAAAATACGAACATCTTGTTCGTATTATATATGTTATAATGACATTTCATCAGTATCTTTATCAAATAATTTTATAGTATCTTTAATTAATTCTTCTTTTTCTTTTTCTCTACACTTTGCAAATTCTGATTTATATTCTTCACCAAGTCCCAATTCACACATTTTTGAATACATAAATTTTAGCCAATCTTTGTCGTGCATTTTAGATTTCATTCTTATTATACTAGAAGCAACGAAATCAAAATCAGTGAAAGTCATATGAGTTCGTCCCATTGTTCCAGAAATAGATACTTCAATGCTTGAATAATCTTGAATATATTCAGCTATTCTTTCAGGGTTCCAACTCTCTGCAGCTGTTTCCTCAATCCAAATACGATGTTCATCAACTCTTTCATGAGTTTTATTAAATTTATCTCTTGCTTTTGCAACTCTTTTAATGCAATCATTATAATGATATTGTTTTATAAACTCTATGATGTCTTCTTTTTTAATATATTGTAAAAACATAAATTTACTCCTTAAAACAATTCAATATTAGCATATTATGAAAACTTTTTCAATACCTAATCTTAAAAATTTTGTCAAAGGGGCTGATTTTTCTTTTGTTTTGTGTTAATATATGCAAAACAAAGGAGCGATATTATATCTCTGACGAGATATATAGTCTCCTAAAATTCGCTTGCTTATGTGCAAGCACAACACAATCTAATTTGGAGGAGCCATTATGAAGAAAGCAGTTGTATATGCAAGATATAGTTCAGATAGCCAAACCGAGCAAAGTATTGAAGGTCAACTTAGGGTATGTAAAGAGTTTGCCGAGAAAGAAAAATATTCAATAGTTGAGACATATATAGACAGGGCTATGACTGGAACTAATGATAAACGACCAGCATTTCAACAAATGCTCCACGATAGTGCTAAAAAGGGCTTTCAGTATGTTATTGTGTATAAGTTTGATAGATTTGCTAGGTCTAGACACGATAGTGCTGTTAACAAAGCAATACTCAAGAAAAATTGTGTTAAGTTAATTTCAGCAACCGAACTTATTTCGGACTCTCCCGAAGGCATAATTTTGGAAGGTATGCTTGAAAGTTTTGCTGAGTATTATTCAGCAGAATTAAGTCAAAAGGTTAAGCGTGGCAGAAAAGAAAGCCGAATTAAAGGAATGTTTTTAGGTGGTAGAACTCCGTTTGGATATTATGTTAAAGACCAAAAAGTTTACATACACGAACAACAAGCTGAAATTGTAAAACAAGTGTTTAATGATTATTTAAGTGGAATGAGATTGAAAGATATTTCCACTAAACTTAAAAACAATGGAATTAAAACCAACAATGGCAAAGATTTTAGTATTAATGCAGTGTCTAGAATGCTTAGAAGTCCATTTTACATAGGCAAGGTGTATGCTGATGATACAATCTACACAAACATATATCCACCAATCATTGAAGAAGAAATGTTTGAGAAAGTTAATACAAGTTTGCAAACTGGCAAGAAAACAGCAGCACAAAAGAAAGCAGTTGTGCCATATTTACTAAGTGGCAAACTTGTTTGTGGCAAGTGTAAAGCACTTATGACTGGCGATAGTGGAACTGGCAGAAATGGAGTGCATTTTTACTATAAATGTGTAAACCGAAAGAAAAACCATATTTGCGATAAAAAGACAGTTGAAAAGAACCATATTGAAAACTATGTAATTCTATCCACAAAAGAGTTTTTAAAGAATTGCAAACAAGTAAAAGATATTGCAAAAGGCGTAACCATTTTATTCAATGACAATATTGCAAAAGATACTATCTTGAACTCTTTAAATGCTCAACTAAATGATATTAATCGACAACTTAACAATATTGTTAATGCCATTGCTAATGGAATATATAGCAAGACCACAAACGAAAAACTAAACACACTTGAACAACAAAAAGAAGATATGGAAATTAAACTTGCCGAACACCAAGTGAAAAGAATAAAACCACTTGATGAAGAAGTCGTTTACAAGTGGCTTATGAGTTTTGCAGATGTTGACACAACCGACACTCTTGCTTGCAAAAGAATGGTTGATTTGTTTGTGAATAAAGTAATTTTATATGATGATTACTTTGATATTGTGTTTAATGCAAGTGAAGATAACACACAAAACATAAAGTTAGAAAACATAGAAGATTACACTAATCTCGAAAACGATTTAAACGATAAAAAAGAGCAACCTGAATGCTTTGGTTCGGATTGCTCTCATTTGGTGCGGAAGATGGGAGTCGAACCCACACGATGTTACTCACAAGCACCTGAAACTTGCGCGTCTGCCATTCCGCCACTTCCGCATAATTTTTTCAATTTTCTTCGGCAATTTTGCTCTTGCGCAAGTTTTAACTTGCACGTCTGCCACTTTGCACCCAAGCAATAATATTGCTCGGAAACCCGCTCCGCCACTTCCGCATAAGGCATTTTTAATCTTTTTTTTGATTAACAAAGTTATTATAACTCATTTTTTAGCTTTAGTCAATTTTTATTTTATTTTTTAAATTGTAACAAACATTTTTAAAAATTACTAACATGTGTTATAATCATATGTATGAAAAAGGAAACTAAAGTCAAGCTTATCAAACTTGCTATTGTTGTTGGAGCGTTTGTATTGATTGCTCTTGCAATATATCTGCCTCTAGAATTGTCCGGGACTATTGATAAAATCGACAGTGCTGAAGAACTTGGAGAAGTTATTCGTGATGGCGGTGCATACAGCTATGTTATTTTTATTATAATTCAATTTTTGCAAGTAACTTTTTTGCCTCTTCCTGCTATAGTAACAACTGTTGCAGGTACACTGGTATTCGAAAATGCTTGGATTACCTTTGGGCTTAGCCTATTTGCTGTACTTCTTGGTAGCATGTTCGCCTTCTTTTTGGGAAGAAAGGTAGGCAGAAAACTTGTTGTATGGATTGCTGGCGAGGCTGACACCAAAAAATGGGAAGAAAAATTGAGTAGAGGAAAATATGTTTATTTTCTTATGATGCTTTTCCCTATATTCCCAGACGATATACTATGTATAGTTGCAGGTTGCGTTGGTCTTGACTGGAAGTTTTTTATTATAACAAACTTGATTACTCGCCCACTTTCTATAGGGTTAACTTGCTTTTTTGGAAGCGGAGACATAATTCCTTTTAGCGGATGGGGAATACCTGTTTGGATAGTTATTGTAATACTTGCTGTTGTTGTTATGTTCTTAAGTATAAAATACCAGCCACAAATTGAGAATTTTATTTCACGGCTTGCGAGCAAACTTAATAAAAAGGAGAAAAAAGAAGATATCAAGTTGCTTACCTACACGCCGATTAGTGACGAAGAGGAAAAGCCAGCTGACTTGAATGAAGAAATCAACTCAAATTCAAGTAAAGATAAATTAAACAAAGAAGAATAAAAAACTGTTTGGAACAGTTTTTTTATTCTTCTACTTGCCAATCTTCTAAAACATCGGAGACTTCTTGGTTATCTTGTTCTAGATTGTTGAGTTTATTTTTTTGATAATTAATCACAATAGATGTGACAATTACAAACGCAATCAAGATAATCAGCCCAACGATAATTGATATATTAATGATTTTTTTCTTTTCCATATTTTTTCTCTTTAAGTTTATTATAGCATTTTTTAATACACTTTGTCCAGAGAATTTTAGAGATAAACCTCTCTATCATTATTGCCAAAAGGAATACTACAACTATATAAAATCTAAATTGACCATAATTTATGTGTAAATTGCTATAAAATAGAATAAAAAAGGAGAAAATCACTGCAAGAAAATCAAATAATACCTTTGCAAATTTGTCATTACTAAGCTTTGATAAAATATTTGCAATGTCAAAAAGTATACCACTTGCAAAGCCTACTAAAAAGATAATTAAAATCACATAAGGTTGATTTATTGTGGGATAAAGCACTATTTAAATATCCTTTTAAAAAGAGGCTGTTTTGTTTTTTGCTCGCCGAGTTTAATGTTAGAAAAATTTCCTTCCAAACATATTTCTCCTTTTTCTAATTCTAATTTTTTAACTTCGATTTCATTCCCCGATAAGATTACTAAACTCTCTCCACATTGAATAATTGCCTGGGATTGTGAAGATGATATTACCTTTGTTGCACCTTGTAAAAACAGCACCCTCCCTTCGAGATGTAATAAATTCATAGCCTTTTCCTCCCTAAAATAACGTTATATACTTTATTTATATTCCACATTCTTTTAAAAATGATAGGAAGATGCTAGAAAATATTATATAATTTATCTATGAAAAAATTAACTTTTGTAAATGACAAGGATGAAACAATAATAAATTTACTCCTCTCTCAAAATTTGCCTTATAACACCTGCCAAAAAGCCTTGCGTAATAAAGATGTTAAAATTAATGGCAGACGAATAAACAAAAATATAGTGATACAAAGTGGTTCTACTATAGATGTTTTTTATCAACAAAATACAAACAAATTTGACATAATGTTTCAAGATGAAAATATATTTGTGGTAAACAAACATAGCGGGATTGAAGTTGAAGGCGAAGACGGAATTGCAAATTCTTTAAATGCTATTGCTGTGCATAGATTGGACAGAAACACCACCGGATTGTTGTTACTTGCCAAAAATAAAGCCTCAGAGACTTCTTTACTTAAAGCTTTTAAAACCAGAACTATAACCAAAAAATATTTAGCAATTGTTAATGGAAAAAGCAATTTAGACGGAAAGTATTCAGCTTATCTTGTAAAGGATAATAAAAATAGTGTTGTGAAAATTTATGATAAATGTGTGGCAAATTCCGTCAAAATTACATCTATTTTTAAAACTTTATACTCAGATAACGAAAAAAGCCTTATCCTTTGTGAGCTTGTTAGTGGAAAAACTCATCAACTTCGTGCACATCTTGCCTTTCTTGGACATGCAATTATTGGAGATGGGAAGTATGGTAAAAACAAAAACAATCATAATTTTAAAAGACAACTTCTTCACTGCGTATATCTAAGATTGGAAGGCTTAGGTTTACCACTAGATTACCTCAACGGAAAAGAATTTAAAAGTATGCCTCAATTTCCTATAACTCTACAGGAGGACAGGTTTAACCTTTCAGACTTATATGACAATTTATGATAGAAAAAGATAATCTCAAGCGAAATAATTTTGACTATTAATTATAAAATATGATATAATTTTAAAAATTGGGGAATAAAATGCTTGAAATATATAATTTAACCAAAAAATATGGAGATTTTACTGCTATAGACAGCCTTTCTCTAACCATTCAAGATGGTCAAATTTGTGCTTTTATAGGTCATAACGGCGCGGGTAAAACAACTACGCTTAAATGTATAGCCGGCATCCTTGACTTTGAACAAGGCGAGATAAAGCTAGACAAAATTGACATAAAAGATAAGCCTATTGAAGCAAAGAAAATATTAACCTACATACCCGACAACCCTACTCTGTATGAGCATTTAAAAGGTATAGATTACTTAAATTTTATTGCCAATATCTTTGAATTAAGTAAAGAAGAGCGTAAGTCAAAAATTGAAGAATATGCTAAACGATTGGATATTTTTGCTAATCTAAACGCCCCTATCTTAAGCTATAGTCATGGAATGAAACAGAAGTTAGCCTTAGTGTCTGGTCTTATTCATAACCCTAAGATATTATTACTTGATGAGCCTTTTGTTGGTCTTGACCCTATAGCAAGTCATGAATTTAAAAACATTATGAAAGAACTTGCCTTGCAGGGTGTAACTATCTTTTACTCCACACACGTTCTAGACGTTGCAGAAAAGATATGCACTAATGTTGCAATTATTAAGAATGGAAAGCTTATAAAATTTGGCACTATGCAAGAAGTTACAAGCGATGATAGCCTTGAAAATATATTTTTGGAGCTTGAAAATGAAAAACATAATTAACCTTTCTATAATTTATTTCAAGCAAACCTTATCTCAACTTTTTAAATCTAAAAAAAGAACAAGTGCTTTATCCAACAGCTTATTGTCACTTGCCATTTTTGTAATAGTAGCTCTTGCGATGGGCTTTGCCTATATGGGCACAGTAGAACAGTTTAAAGGCATAGGACATCCCGAATATGTACTTGTAATTGGACTGATGCTGTCGGTATTTCTAGTGCTTATGATGACTGTTTATGATTCACAAAATCAGTATTATAAAAATAAAGACTACGATCTTCTCTCTAGCCTACCCATGAAAGACTATCAGATTATTACAGCCAAATATTTAAGTTCTTATTTTGTATCTTTCTTTTATGGTCTGTTAATAGCTTTTCCTGCTTTTGTTGTCTACTTCATAAGTTGTCCTCTAAATATTGTAGCGATCATATATTCAATTCTATCTCTTTTCTTTATCCCAACTTATACACAACTCATTGGCTCGGCGCTTGCCTATGTTGTTGGATCAATAACTTGTAAAATAACCAATAAAAAACTAGTTTCAAATATTTTAACAGTTTTGCTAACAATTGGTCTAATTGCCTTTATATATATCGCCAACAGCAATCTTATGCAAAGCCTTTTCATTGATGGCTTTCCGCTTTGGATAAAGATAGTCTTTCCTCACATATTTTTGCTTTTTTATGCTATAACAACAGGTGCTTTTTTGGATTTCTTTCTTTTTATTGCAGTTACATTGGCTTTTGCTCTTATTAGTATTGGCATTATAACAATAGGATATAAAAAAATTAATACTAGTATGAATGTATCATCAACCAGGCTTAGCAAAAAACCACTTTGCTATAATAGTAATAGACCTTTTACTTCTCTTTTGAAAAAAGAAACAAAAACATTCTTAAGTAATCCCCTCTACTTTGTAAACGGACTAATAGGCCCTATAATGGTAATCATACTTGCAATTAGTATGGGTTTTGGCGCTAAAGATGGATATGGACTTTCAACCTCCTTTCCAACCGAACTTTTTTCAATTATGTATATATGTTTCTCGTCATTAAGTTTAGGTATAGGCATTCCTACTTCATCCTCAATCTCTTTAGAAGGACAAAATATCTTCTTGCTTAAAAGTTTACCGTTATCAATAAACAAGATTTTACTCTCAAAGCTTACTTTTAATTTTTTATTATCAGCTCCTTTTGTTCTAATAGGCTCAACTGTATTTGTTATCATTGCTTCCTGTACTTTTGTTGAAAGTTTGTTTGTATTCTTAATTCCACTTTTTAGTTTAGCAACTTATAGCACGCTTGGACTCTTATGTAATCTCAAATGGCCAAAACTAAATTGGACAAGCGAATCACAAGCCGTCAAACAGAGTCTTAGCCTATTTATTTCTATGACAATTTCTATTTTAATCGCAATTATACCTTTTGTGTTATACTTTACTTTATTTACAGAAATTTCTTTAGCACTAACCTTTGCCGAATATCTTGCTATTTATTTGTCGTTTATCACTATACTGCTTATAATATTTACATCTATACTTTTTACACACGGAAAGAAGTTGTATAATAGAATTTAATTTTTAAATAGTTATAATATATTTGCCTCTTTTTATCAAAATTTTCATTTTTACAACTCTCAAAATTCTTTTTACAACTTGATAAATTTAAGAGCCATCCTCCCCAAACAAGTTTACAGGCAGGCTTTTAAAGGGGGTTGAATATAAAAAAGACTAAGCGTATGCTTAGTCTCTTTTATGAATTAAATATTTAAGTACTTCTTTAAAGCTATTGGCAGGTTGTATGTTTCCTCATACATTGTACTCTAGAGTAAGCTCTTCTTACCCCGCTCTATGTATTTTATCTATACATAGCCTCGACTCTGTCTCTTTAAAAGGAGGTGATCCAGCGGCACCTTCTGATACCGCTACCTTGTTATGACTTAACCCCAATCGCTGGTTTTACCTTTGGCGGCTGCCTCCTATCTCTAGGTTAGCTCACCGACTTTGGGTCCCCCCAACTCTCA
>CASFPO010000044.1 GCA_949296805.1 uncultured Bacillota bacterium
AGTCTATTGCTCTATTCTTTTCTTTTAATTCTTCTTGTAGTTTTGTTAAAACTGCATTGTTAGATAATTCACTATTAAATCTATTCACAACAACTTCGGCAATACTATCAATAACATTTGGTTCAAGAACATATTTTTTTGTCTTTTCAAAAACAAAATCTTCTATTGTATCTTTTCTTACATTATGTTTATCACATTTTGTGATTTTCTTTTTCTTGCCTGAACACTTGTAATATCTATGAACAGCACCAGTTTTACTTGTTCCTGTTTCTGCTACCATTGGGTATCCACAATAACCACAAAAGAGTTTGCCACTTAAAATATATACATCTTCATTTAAACTATCTTTTCTTTGTCTATGTTTATGATTATCCATAATTAAATTACACCTTTTAAATATACTTTCTTCAATTATTGGTGGAAATATATTTGTATATATTTCATCGTCCATTTTGCATATTCCAATATACTTTTCATTTCTTATCATTTTAGCAATGATATTTAAACTAAACTTGTTTCCATATTTTGTTTTAAGACCTTTGTTGTTTAATTCATTTACAATTTCAATTGCCTTTTTGCCATTTGCATAATCTCTAAATATTTTTCTTACAATTTCACTTTCAACTTGGTTGATAACATACTTTTTGTTTACAACATCAAATCCATACAAAATATATCCACCAATGTAGTTACCTTTTATTAAACTTTCTTTAATTCCACGCTTAACCTTTTGCGAAAGCTCGGCAGAGTAATATTCTGCCATTCCTTCCAAAACGCTTTCCATTAAAACACCACTAGCATCATCACTTATATTTTCTTTTGCAGATAGAACTCTGACACCATTCTTTTTTAACTTTGCTTTGTATGTAGCACTATCATATCTATTTCTTGCAAATCTATCTAATTGATAAACTAAAACAAAATCAAAATCACCTTTCTTGCTATCTTCAATCATTTGTTTGAATTGTGGTCGGTTGTCTGTCGTTCCAGAAAGTGCTCGGTCAATATATTCATTAAGAATAATAAGACCATTCCTTTTTGCATAGGCATAACATTCACGAAGTTGACCTTCAATGGATTGTTCAGTTTGATTATGCGAACTAAATCTCGCATATATTACAGCTCGTTTTTTACTCAAAATATTACTCCTTTTAATTAAACATCTCAAAAACTTGAATTTTTAAAACTCTTGCAATTTTAAAAAGTGCAATTATTCTAAAATTCTCATTATTAGTAATTATTTTATTTAATGTGCTTTGACTAATTTTGCACATCTTACAAAACTTGCTTTTAGACAAGTTATTATCTTTTATAAAGTTTTCTATCAATTCAGTTTTTATTGTATTTTTCATACCATCTCCTTTTTACCATTTGGTATATATAGTATATATTTACCATTTGGTAAAAGTCAAGTATTTTATTACCATTTGGTATATACTCCTATATATAAGGAGTTTTTGTATGAATAAGTTTGCAGAAAGATTAAAAGAATTACGAGAAGAAAAAAATCTTACTCAATATGAATTATCAAAACAA
>CASFPO010000045.1 GCA_949296805.1 uncultured Bacillota bacterium
ATTAAAATTTTATGATAGTAAAATTTTAACATCACATAGTTTATATTATCTGAAGTCGAACCAAGCGCGACGAAGTCGCATTTGAGTGAGACTGATGGTCATACATACTATGTGATGAGTGTGCGTTAGCACACAAATTCGATAGAATTTATTAAAATTTTATGATAGTAAAATTTTAACATCACATAGTTTATATTATAGATAATAGGAGCAAATATGATTGATATAAATTTGATAAGAACCAATCCCAATTTAGTTAAAGAAAATATAAAGAAAAAATTCCAAGACCATAAGCTTGAATATGTTGATAAAGTACTAACTTTAGATGAAAAGATTAGAGCACTCAAAAAAGAGGGCGATAATTTGCGCGCAGACAGGAATTCTTTAAGTAGCAAAATTGGAATGTTGATGAAAGAAAAAAATATTGATAAAGCCAACCAAATTAAAGAACAAGTCGTAGCAAATAACAAACGTATTAATGAGATTGAAAAGGAAGAGGAAGAACTTTCTTCTCAGCTCAAAAAATATATGATGGCAATACCTAATATTATTGCGGATGATGTGCCTATTGGCAAAGATGATAGTGAAAATGTTCAAAGATTAACTGTAGGAGAGGCAAAAATCAAAAATTTTGATATTCCATACCATGCTGATATTCTTGAAAGCTTAAATGGACTTGACCTTGATAGTGCTAGGCGAACTAGCGGTAATGGCTTTTACTATTTAACTGGAGATATTGCTAGATTACATTCTTCTATTCTTTCCTACGCAAGAGACTTTATGATTGACAAAGGTTTCACATATTGCATACCACCATTTATGATAAGAAGCGATGTAGTAAATGGCGTTATGAGTTTTGAAGAAATGGAAAATATGATGTATAAAATTGAAGGCGAAGACCTGTATCTTATAGGAACTAGCGAACATTCTATGATAGGAAGATTTAAAGATACAATTTTAAAAGAAGAAGATTTGCCTTTGCTTTTAACTTCTTATTCGCCATGTTTTAGAAAAGAAGTTGGAGCTCACGGCATTGAAGAGAGGGGCATTTATCGAGTGCATCAATTTGAAAAACAAGAGATGATAGTGATATGTAAGCCTGAAGATTCTATGAAATGGTATGATAAGATGTGGCAAATTTCTTCAGAGTTTTTTAAATCGCTAGATATACCTCATGAAGTAATGGAATGTTGCAGTGGAGATTTGGCAGATCTAAAAGTAAAAAGTTGCGACATTAATGCATGGAGTCCAAGACAAAAACGCTATTTTGGAGAATTAGGTTCATGTTCAAACCTTTCAGATGCTCAAGCACGAAGATTAGGTATAAAATTTAAGACAAATTCTTCAACTTTTTATGCTCATACTTTAAATAATACTGTAGTTGCACCTCCAAGAATGCTTATTGCATTTTTAGAAAATAACATCAATGAAGATGGAAGTGTAAATATACCACTAGCTTTACGACCTTATATGGGTGGCAAAGCTATTATTAAACCAAGCAATAAAACAAAATAAAAGGTAAATAAATGACAAGCTTAAATGTTTCTAAGGATATGATCATAAACATTTCCGAACAAGAAAACAAAAAATACATTAAATTAACCAATCAACTTGTAAATAACGTATTAGCCTTGGCAATAGAAGATTTATCTCAAAAAATATCCTTTATTTCAATTAAAAATGCTATCTTACAGCCAGCAAATGAATTGGTCAGTGGCGGATTTATTGATGGCTCAAATTTTGTATACTTTCTTGGAATTAAAAATGTTCAGTTAGAGTTAAACACTAGCAGAAAACTGCCAGTTCTGCAAAATTTAAAAGAACGTCTTAAATGGGCGTGGGCAAATAGAAAACCTTTATTTTACAGAAAAAGAAAACGCAAAAAGAGAAAAAAGGATACAACTGATTCTGTTCAAAATATAAAAGTTGATGTCAATAAATATAGTATTTATAATTTGGCAGAAGATTTACAAAAAGCAATTGCTAATCATATATCTGAAACTAGTATAATATCCCTTAATGGCAATATTTTAAAGCTTATTGGTAAGGACGATTTTGGAGCAAACACAAAAATTGTTGTGTATGTAGTAAGTTTTGACGGAGTGAATTATAAATTCTATGCAGGGAAAAAGCGTGGATATATAAATTTAGATATCAATAAACGGGTTGATAAACTTAACCAAAAAATATCTTTAGTCGGAGAAAATTTTATTAAAATTTTAAAGATATTTAATGCTTTATATTTCAATACAAATGGTACTATGTGTAATCAAATATTTTTAGAAAGTATACTTTGCTCATGTCCTGATGAACTATATGAAGGAGAAGATATATATAAAGCCTTTATCAAGCTTGTAAACCACATTTCCTTTAATCCTTTAAAAGAAATAAAATCAATTAATAACGATGAGCTTTCCATATATGAGGATATTGTATGTGGAGACTGTGTTGTTGGGTTTCGTAAAATGCTAAATAAACTTTTTGTAAAATGAAAGCAAAATAGCATATAAAAAGTCAACTTATAATAAAAAGACTGTAAAGTAATATTGTAAAATTTTACAAAAACCATAAAAATGGCTATTATCTATACGATAACTATAAAATAATATTATCATAAACAATATAAATAATATTCTTAAAATATAAGCTTGCAGTGTGTGTGCATAATCAAATGTAACGAGATAAAAGAAAATCTTTAATATTTAATTGCAAATTT
Source organism: uncultured Bacillota bacterium (assembly GCA_949296805.1). Lineage (GTDB taxonomy): Bacteria > Bacillota > Clostridia > Christensenellales > UBA1242 > Caccovivens. The sequence goes on from CASFPO010000045.1 coordinate 2,717, forward strand.
ATAAGTAAATTATGTAATTTCGCAAAGTTGTAAAGTCATAAAAAACGATCATAAAGTTTATTTTATCGTAAGTCGAGCCAAGAGCAACAAAGTTTGTATTTTAGCGAGGATTGACGTTAACTCAAACTGTGATGGTAAATACAGCACAAATTCGCTAAAATTTATTAATCTTTCTGCTAATAAAATTTGAATATTACATAGTTTTATTAAAGAAAGTAGATTACAGTTCATTCAATGCAAAATAAAAAAAGCTATAATAGTTATAATAAAATATCCAAATATAAGAATAATGAATAATCCAAATATAAGAATAATGAATAATCCAAATATAAGAATTAATATGATATAAATATTAATTATGATTAAATAACAAAATAGTCCAGATTTTACTGCTATTATGCATATATCTATTCGTAAAACCTGTCTTTTACGAAGAGTTATAGGTTTGGGATGGGAGTTTTAATGCTTTAAAAATTGCTTGAGTTTTATTTAATATTTCCTAATCCCCTGTTGGGTTAAGCTTTATTTAATATCTCTAAACCCCTATTACTTGAGTTTTTTTATATTTCCTAATTGGTTGGTTTTTTAATACTTCTAATCCAATTTTAATTTATTATTGATTTCAGTTCGCTATCTCGTTTAATATTGTTGTGTATCTTTGAAATTGCCAAAAGCTTAAGTGTTCAACCTCTTGTTTATAAGAAAATTATATTATTTGTTAGTTTTTGATTAAGTAATTATATAAAAAGGATTAAATAAAACCTTTTGAGTTTTTATTTAATCCCCTATTTAACTATAGCCTAAAAATCTTATTTTACTTACGCCAAATGCTTAAACTATATAAACTTTGATTTTACCTCATTTATTACATTAAGTTTGTATAATCACATTATGGAATTTGTCTATTTTACATAGTTGCGGAAAGAGTTAATGTAAAAGTGTTTAGCAAATTAAATTTTAACTTTGCGAATAATATCTTGCTAGCAAAAAATTAAATATTTTTTATACTATTTTCAAGCTGGATTTACCCTATCTATATAGTTACTCTTTGCAATGCTAAAGTTATATTTTTATAATTAAAGCATCAGTTTTTTAAGTCTAAAAATCACATTTTCCAAAGCAAGCTTTTAATGTAATTATTTTAGCACATCTGCAGTTAGAATAAAGCTGTAAGAAGCCAGTTGCATTTTAAGTGCCTTGTAATTTGGTAGTATTTTTTCAACTTGTTGCCAAAATGCCTTTGAGTGATTGAATTCTTTAATATGGCATAGTTCGTGCACTATTATGTAAATTATAAGTTCTTTGGGTAAAATAATTATTTTCCAGTTAAGTCTTATAGTTTTATTGCTATCCAAACTGCCCCATATTCGTTTTGACTGAGTCAATTTTAATAAGTTAAAGTATAACTTGTGTTGCTTAGAAAGTAACTCGACGAAAGGAACTACCTCTTGCTTAAAAGCATTCAAATAAAACAGATATTTTTTATTTTCACAAGGGTAAGGTTTTAAATTAATATAACAATATTTTTCAAAATCATATTTTGATTTCAAATATTGTGTTTCTTTTGCTTTAGCATACTGTCGTTCAAGCCACCTCTTTTTCTGATCAATAAAAGCCATTATTGCTTCTGTACTAGCATATTTAGGTGCTTTAACTATTACATCCCCTTTTTCAGAAACCCTAATATTAATATTTTTAAATTTGCCACGAATTATTTTAATCATTAGATATATTATAACTCTTTTATTGTTAAATGTAAATGATTTTTTCTAGCTTGGTATTATGCATTGCATAATAGTTTTTCTTTCTTGTAAATTTAAGCTAAAATTTGTTGACTTAATTTGTTGAATTTATTATAATCAAATTAGAGGTTTGAAATGGAATTATATGCAAAGGGTCAACTTTCATTTTTAATTTTAAATTGTCTTTTAGAGAGAGACTTTTATGGGCTAGACTTTATTAGTGAAATTAACAATAAATCCAATGGAAAAATTGATTTAAAAAAACCTAGTGTTTATTCCAATCTAACTAGAATGGAAAAACAAGGTTATGTTTCCTCTTATTTAAAAAGTAGTGAGCTGGGGCCAAATCGAAAATATTATTCAATTACTGACAAAGGCAGAAATTTTTATCAGGAATTAAAAGAGTATTTTGATAGAAACAACATTGATGTTTTCAGAGATTTTAACGATTCTGATAATGAAATAAAAAATAACACCAATACATATAGCAATAATGTTCAACAAGTCAATTCAGCTAATGATAACATAGATAGCGAAAGTGAAAATGATGATTATTTTGACTTTTCTAGCATTGACAATACAGCACAATCTAAGGCGACAATGAATAGTCAATCGAATACTGTGTTTAAAGAGACGGCTAATAAGGTGGACACAAATTCATACTCCATAAAATCGCTATTTACATCATCTGAGATAAAAAGCAATGAACAAAACGACTTTGTAAATAAAGTTCAACAAACTGAGGAGAAGCAAAACGAAAATAATCAAATTAATGAGCAAAAAGAAGAGAAAAAGGATGATGCAGTTTTTATTGATAGTCACGCTGTAGAAGAATACAACAGAAGACTTTATGATATTTCAAAAGATTTTAATAAGTACAAGCGAAAGAAAAGTTTTTCTGAGGACCAGATATCCTTTGCCGTAGACAATTCCTCCCCTATTAGCGAAGCTAATGAACGCACAAAAAATAATATCGAAGAATTTAAAAACGCATTTTTAGATAATAAAGGGAAATTTACCGATCAAAATAATGGATATTATGATTATTCAAAACAGATGTCATATAGATATAACAAATCCACTCAATCTTATCAAGATGTTTTAGGTCAAAGCAATAGTAAAACAGAAGAACAGCATGACGATGGTAGGTTTATAACAAGCCGAATTGACAATTCTCAAATTGGAAGAGCAAAAAAGATTGAACCACCACGGCTAAAGGTAGTTTCCGAACAAAACAAAGAATCCAACAGAATGCCACCACCAAAACGAGATATGTCTATTGACCCATCTCATAAAGAAATTCTTACAAGATTATATTCAAAAACTAAAAATGGGGATGATACTCAAATTAGAGAAGATGCCCTATATGATTATAACGATTTAAAAGATTTTTATAAAGATCAGAATATATCGTTTAATGTTTATAAAAAACCAGCAGAAAAAACAGAGCATAATACAAACAAACTATATTTGATGGTTTCAATAACATGTTTTTTTGCATCTTGTATTATATCGGGCTTACTTTTTGCAATCCTTTATTCTGCGGGCTTAACAAATAATTATACAAACTTTTTCTATTTTCTTCTTCCTATATTTGTACTGTTTGATGTTGGAATTTCCTTCTACAATTACAGAAAATATACAAGTTGGGTACCAGCCCCTATGATACCACAATGGAAAATGTGGTTAATTACTTTTGTGATATGTGCTTTTGTCATAGGCTTGAATTTTGTATGCGGGATGAGTCCAGCTAGATTTTCAGAATTTGCCACAACAACATTACTACCTATTTTTATAACACTTTTAGTACTACCTTTTAGATACTATTTTAAAAGATATATGTTAATAAAATATTGGATATAATAAAATACCTTTTATGAGTAAAATTCATAAAAGGTGTTTTTTAATACTTTCTCTTTATCATTGATATGAGAAGATCAAGGCTCATAAATAAAATGATTAAAAATAAGGAAATCATAAAAATGTATGGTATTGAATTTTTAAATACACTGCATAACAAGGTTATAGAGGCTGATGAAAGCAATGCACCAATTGAAACTGCTAAAAATGAATAATGTATATTCAAATTTGATAACCCAACTATTAAGCTTCCAGTCCACACACCCGTTAAAGGAAGCGGAACTGCAACAAAAGCTGTAAGAGCTAAATATTTTTTTAAATCATTAGGTTTACCTTGAAAATTAGCAACTTTGCTTGAATACTTATTAAAAAATTTATCAGATATAAAGCCCGTTGTTCTTTTTTTAATATGCCGTATTACAAAAACAATAAAATAGTATGGAATAATTGAGGCTAAAAAGCTTAAAAGAAAGGCATAGAAAGGTGTTAAAACATTACTACCCCAAAAAGCTGAATTTAATGCAAGAGGAATTGCTATTTTACTTTCTAAAGCTGGACACATAGCAACTAAAATAACCAGTAACCATAAACAATTTTGAAAATTATTTATAAGAAAATCTAATACAATATTCATATTATAATTTTATTGTTTAAAGTTAAATTATATGAAAAAATCTTCACTTAAATAGTGAAGATTTTTACGTTTTTAAAGATTTTATTTTGCAGTATCTGTTACCCTATTTTCTCTAATGACAACAACTTTAATTTGTCCTGGATATTGCATTTCATTTTCAATTCGTTTTACAATATCTCTTGCTAGAACCACAGCCTCATTGTCACTAATTTGATCAGGTTTAACAATGATTCTTACCTCTCTACCAGCTTGAATGGCGTATGACTTTTCAACACCATTGAAATCATTGCAGATACTTTCAAGTTGCTGAAGCCTTTTGATATAATTTTCAAAACTTTCACGTCGTGCCCCAGGTCTTGAGCTTGAAATAGCATCAGCTATCTGAACGATTATCGCTTCTATACTTTGGAAAGGTACATCTCCGTGATGAGCATGAATACAATGAATAACTGCATCAGACTCCTTGTATTTTTTGGCAAGGTCAATACCAATTGAAACATGTGTTCCTTCCATTTCGTGGTCCAAAGCTTTACCTATGTCATGAAGTAATCCACCACGTTTTGCAACCGCAACATTGGCACCAAGTTCGGTAGCTAAAAGTCCGGCGATAATAGATGTTTCAATACTATGTTTCAAGCAATTTTGTCCATAGCTTGTCCTAAATTTCAATCTACCTAGCACTTTTATAAGTTCTGGATTTAGATTGTAAATTCCAACATCATTGCAAGCATTTTCTCCAGCTTCTTTGATAGATTTTTCTACTTCTTTTGTTGCTTTTAATACAACTTCTTCAATTCTACCAGGATGTATACGCCCATCAATAATAAGTTTTTCTAGACTTATTCTTGCTATTTCTCTTCTGATTGGATCAAAGCTTGAAATTGTAATTGTTTCAGGTGTATCGTCAACTATAAGTTCTACTCCTGTAGCACTTTCTATAGAACGGATATTACGCCCTTCTCGCCCTATAATTCTACCCTTCATATCATCATTAGGAAGAGCAACACTTGTAACCGTTGTTTCAGAAGTAAGGTCAGTAGCACACTTTTGAATTGCAGTAACCACGATATCTCGTGCAATCTTATCTCCGTTTTCCTTGGCTTCATCCTCAATTCGCTTAATAATTGCACCGGCATCTTTTTTAGCTTCTTCTGTTACATTTTCAAGTAATAAATCTTTAGCTTCTTTTTTGGTTAAACCAGAAATTTTTTCTAGTTTGTCAAGCATTTGCTCTTTAATTTCTTGATGTTCTTTAATTTGTTCTTTAAGTTGCAATTTGTTTTGTTCTAATAATTCTTTTTCATTTTCTAGTTGTAAAGACTTGTTATCTAAAGAAGATTCTTTTTTAGTTAAATACTCTTCTCTTTGGTCAAGTCTCTCTTCTTGTTTTTGAAGTTCGCCCCTTCTTTCTTTAACTTCATCATTTGCGTCATCTCTAATTTTTTGAGCTTGTTCTTTAGCTTCAATTAAAGATTCTTTTTTTATGCTTTTTGCTTCTGCATACGCCTCTTCAATTATCTTTACAGCATTTGATTTACTTTTATCAAGTTTTTTATTAACGACAATTTTATATACTATAGCTCCGAGTAAAGCACCTACAATAAGTGCAACAACTCCACTAACGACTCCGGCGGTAACAGCAACATCGCATAGTAAACTTAAACTATCCATTTCTGTCCCCTTTTATTTGGTAAAATCTACCATAATAAGTATACAATTATGCCAATGATTTGTCAAATAAATATAAGACAAAAACAAAATTTATTAGTTTTAAGCGAGATTATATATACAAATGACTAAAAATTTGACTTAGATAAGTCATAATTTGCTAAATATTCCTCTTTAAAATCTTTAAAGTAGCCACCTAAAATAGCTTGTCTGCTATCGTGAGCAAGTTTGATTAAGTTTCTTAAATTGTGTATTGATAGCAGTTCTGCACCTAACATTTCTCCTGCATTTATCAAATGCCTTATATAAGCTCTTGAGTAATTTTTGCAAGTATAACAATCGCAATCATCCTCAATAGGTCTAAAATCATCTTTATAAATGGCATTTTTAACGACCATTTTGCCCTTTTTGGTAAAGGCAGTGCCATTTCGAGCAATTCTAGTAGGCAAAACGCAATCCATCATATCAATTCCACGAGAAAATCCCTCTATTAGACAGTCAGGAGAGCCAACTCCCATCAAGTACCTTGGTTGGGTTTGAGGCAATAGTGGGTGCAAAAAGTCGAGTATGTCATACATAACACTTTTTTCCTCTCCTACAGATAGTCCTCCGATGGCTATACCGCATTTAGCGTATGGTGTGCAGTAATCAACACATTCTTTGCGTAAATCTTTAAACATATTGCCTTGTACTATTGGGAAAAGCATCTGTTTTTCATTTGTATGTGTCTTAAAACATCGCTCTAGCCAAATTTTTGTAACCCTCATAGCGTCAACAGCTTCTTGATAAGAGCAACCTGCCTCAGTACATTGGTCGAATGCCATTATTATGTCTGCTCCTAGCGCCTCCTGTATTTCCATATCCTTTTCAGGTGTGATAAAATGTTTTGCACCATTGATATGTGAGCGAAATTCAACGCCTTCATCAGAAATCTTTCTAAGTTTAGATAGTGAAAATACCTGAAAGCCACCACTATCAGTCAAAATTGGCTTATTCCAATTCATAAATTTATGTAAACCGCCTGCTTGCTTAATTATTTCCTGCCCTGGTCTTAAATACAAATGATAGGTATTAGATAAAATTATCTGAGCTCCAACTCCTTCTAGATCTTCAGGTTTTAGTCCTTTTACAGTTGCTTGTGTGCCTACAGGCATAAAAATTGGCGTTTCTATATCTCCATGTGGTGTATGAAAAATACCAGCACGAGCGTGGGTGTGCGAACATTCTTTTATAATTTCATAACTAAATTCACTCATATTATTCTCCTACTTTACTTTCGTACATATAGTTTTATGTCTTGCATAATAGTTAGCATATATAGTTATTTTATAAACATTGAGTCGCCAAAAGAGAAAAACCTATATTTACACTTGACTGCCTGCTGATAAATTTCCATAGTTTCATCATAGCCAGCAATGGCAGAAACAAGCATCAACAATGTGCTTTCAGGTAAATGAAAGTTTGTAATCAGTGCGTCAACGATTTTAAATTTATATGAAGGGTAAATAAAAATATCTGTCTCTCGTTTTTGAGGCATAATGAAACCATGATTATCAGCACAACTTTCAAGAACTCTAACTGACGTTGTTCCTACAGCAATAATTCTTCTACCCTCTGACTTTGCTTGATTTATTTTATCAGCGTTTTCTTGAGTCATTTCTATAAATTCACTATGCATTTTATGATTTAGTATGTTATCTTCTTTAACTGGTCTAAATGTTCCTAACCCAACATGAAGAAGAACCTCTATAATCTCCGCACCCTTTTCTTTTATTTTTTCTAGTAATTCAGGTGTAAAATGAAGCCCTGCTGTTGGAGCGGCAGATGAGCCTTCAACCTTAGAATATACTGTTTGATATCGCTCCTTATCTTTTAGTTTTTCGTGGATGTATGGAGGAAGAGGCATCTGCCCCACCTCACTAAGACGGTCCTCAAACACGCCGTCAAATTCAAACTTGATTATACAACTGCCATAATCTTTTTTACTTTCAATAATGCAAGAGAGGTTTTGACTAAATGTTAGCTTCATCCCTTCTTTTAACCGCTTAAAAGGTTTTGATATAACTTCCCACTCTTTTAAATTGATTCGTTTTTGAAGCAAAATTTCAATTTTTGCACCTGTATCTTTATAGCCAAATAATCTTGCGGGCAAAACTCTTGTATTATTGACTACAAGCACGTCGCCTTTGTTTAAATAGTCAATAATGTCTCGAAAATGTTTATGTTCAACAGTCTTTTGTTCTCTATCATAAATAAGCAATCTTGAGCTATCCCTAGGTTCTACTGGCGTTTGAGCTATCAAGTTTTCTGGCAAGTCATAATAATAACTACTTTTTAAAAATAAATCCTTATTATCTTTATTACTCATTTTTTACCAACTTTTAATAACTTATAGTGCCATATAATTTGCCTATAAAACTAAATATTTTTTGTATAAGGCAAACCAAAATGCTTATAGGCAGGCTCTAGCGCTACTCTTCCTCGTGGCGTTCTTGAAATAAACCCAAGCTGTAAGAGATAAGGCTCGTATACATCTTCGATAGTAGTTGCATCCTCACTTATTGTAGCAGATAAAGTATCAAGCCCAACAGGTCCACCATCAAACTTGTTGATAATAGACATCATAATTTTTCTATCAATAGTGTCTAGACCTAAATCATCTATCTCCATAATTTGCAAGGTTTTATTAGCTATTTCTTTAGTTACATACCCCTGCCCTAATACCTGTGCATAATCACGCACTCGTTTTAACAATCTATTTGCAATTCTTGGAGTTCCACGAGACCTTTTTGCAATTTCAATACTTGCATTTTCATCCATCTTGACTCCAAGAATATTTGCCGAGCGTTTTAAAATTATTGCTAATTCTTCGGTTGTATATAACTCTAGACGGCAAATAACTCCAAACCTATCTCTTAGTGGGTTTGTTAACATTCCTGCTCTTGTAGTAGCACCAATTAAAGTAAAAGGTTTTATTTTCAGTCGCATATTCCTTGCTGACGGCCCCTTACCTACAATAAAGTCAAGGGCAAAATCTTCCATAGCTGGATACAAAATCTCTTCCACCGTTTTATTAAGTCTATGTATTTCATCTATAAACAAAACATCATTTTGATTAAGATTGGTAAGGATTGCAGCAAGGTCGGCAGCGTGTTCTATTGCTGGACCTGAGGTCACTTTAAATTGTGCACCTAATTCATTTGCAATAATATGCGATAAAGTTGTTTTTCCAAGCCCTGGAGGCCCATAAAGTAGCACATGGTCAAGACTTTCTTTTCTTGCTTTTGCAGCTTTGATATATACAGAAAGCGACTCTTTTACCTTAGTTTGTCCTATATATTCATCAAAGGTAGTAGGACGCAAAGAATTTTCAATTTCAGCATCTGTAAGGTTTTTCGTGCTGGTAATAAAACGTTCACTATCTTCCATTATCCCTTATACCCCCTTAATGATTTTGATATTATCTCTTCTGCAGTAGCATTATTTGACGCATTAGAGCGTGCCAGCATATACGCCTCATTTTTAGAAATTCCTAAGCTAATAAGAGTATCAGTAGCCATTTGAACAGCATCTTCGTCATAATTAATATCAAAGGAATTTTCGTCATTGACTGACAACATCATATCTAGTTTATCTTTTAATTCTAAGCATAACCTTTCAGCTGTTTTTTTGCCTAATCCTTTAATTTTTGATAGTAATTTAACATCCTCTTTTGCTATTGCTGTTGTAAGGTCAGATAAGCTTAACCCTGAGAGTATTGTGATTGCCAGTTTAGGACCAATGCCACTAACAGTAATGAGTTTGTTAAATAGATTTCGCTCTTCAATATTTGAAAAGCCGAATAGAGATATCCCATCCTCTCTCACTGACATATATGTAAAAATTTTAGTTCTTTCTCCTTCAAACGGCAAGCTAACTAAAGTGTTATTAGAAACAGAAAGTTCAAAGCCCACACCATTAACATCAAGTATAAGCAAATTTTCTTTTTTCTCTTCTATAACACCAACTAAAAATGAAATCATTTTTTACCCCTATAGAATTTTATACTTTGTTTTGATTTAAACTAGGACTAGTTTGGCTGTGGCAAATTGCTACTGCGAGTGCATCAGCTGTGTCATCCGGTTTAGGTATTTCGTTAAGGTTTAAAATTGCTTTTACCATATATTGAACTTGTGCCTTTTCTGCTCGACCCTGCCCTGTTAATGCCTGTTTAATCTGAAGAGGCGTGTATTCATAAATATTGCCACAATACTTTTGACATGCAAGCACTATCACACCCCTAGCTTGTGCTACCTGAATTATAGTTTTTTGATTTTTAAAGTAAAACAGCTCTTCAATAGCGACCACATCTGGTTTGTATTTATCAAACAAAAATTTAAGGCTAGCATCTATAGCTTCTAGTCTAACAGGAAGACTGTTATCTTTTGGAGTTGTAATCGCTCCGTAATCGACCACCATATTGCTTTTTGAGGTGTCAATAATTCCATATCCAATAATAGCATAACCTGGATCAATACCTAAAATAACCATAAATATATTTTAACTTATTCATATGGCAATGTCAAATTAATAACTGCAAATTTTAAAAACAAAAAAGTATGGTTGCCCATACTTAAGTGTACTACATTCTTTATGCCAAAGTATTTTTTGTTTTAAGCCTTACTAAATAAGTCAATATTACATCTCAACATTATGGCTAACGGTTTGAACATCATCTAAATCTTCCAATGCGTCTATCATCTTAGTAAATTTAGAGAGTTTTTCTTCGTCAAGTTCAATGTAACTGTCTGGCACTAACATTGTTTCAGCATTAATAACATTATATCCTGCACTTTTTAGCTCTTCACTAAGCTTATTATGTTCATTTTGTTTACAAATAACTTCAAAATAATCATCATATTCAACAAAATCAACTGCTCCTAAATCAAGAGCAAGCATCATAAGTTCATCGGCATCAATATTTTCTGTTTTTTCTACCTCAACAATTCCTTTTCTTTGGAAGAGATAACTTACGCACCCTGTTGAGCCAAGCGAACCTCCAAACTTATCAAAAGTATGCCTTACATCGCCTGCTGTTCTATTTTTATTATCTGTCAAACATTCTACGATTACAGCAGAACCGCCACTGCCATATCCTTCATATACACAACTTTCATAATTGATTCCTGACAACTCTCCAGCTGCTTTTTTAATACTTCGCTCAATGGTGTCATTTGGCATATTGTTTTGTTTGGCTTTAGCAATGATATCCTTTAATTTTGGGTTAGAAACAGGGTCAGAGCCACCATTTTTAACGCATACAGCTATTTCTCGTCCTATTTTTGTAAAAATCTTACCTCTTGCTGCATCGCTTTTCCCTTTTCGTGCTTGAATATTATGCCATTTGGAATGTCCCGACATATTTGTACTCCTTTTTTATTCTATATTTTCCATAAAAGTATAATAAATTAATTTATGTATGTCAAATAAATAAGCTAAAATTCATCTTTATGTAACTCATACATAATAATAGAGCCTGCGATGGAGGCGTTTAAACTTTCAACATTATTTTTCATAGGCAATGCTACAGAATACTTGCATAAGCTTGAAAGCTCTTGAGACACTCCGTGACCTTCATTGCCAATAACTATGCCTTTTGTACCTGACAAATTAAAAGTAAATATGTTCTTTCCATACATATCAGCTTTAATGAGTGGTAAATTATATTTTTTTACTAGCTCTATAAACTCTTCTTTTGAAGTTTCCATAACTCGTGTTTGAAAAATTGTACCTACACTACTTCGAATAAGCTTTGTGTTTGTTACATTGACGCTTTCTACTAAATAAACATACTTTATTCCACAAGCACAAGCTGTTCTGATTAATGTACCCACATTCCCTGGGTCTTGCAAACCATCTATTACAAGGAAGTCGGATTTAGGCTCAATTACCATATTTGGTAGGTATTCTGTTATGCATACTACTCCCTGTGGTGTTTTATTGTCTGATAACATCTCAATCGCAATATGCGTTGTAGTATAAATTATTGCTTGGTAATCTTGAAAAATTTTTTCAAATTCATCTACTTTATCATTTTGGATAAGGATATATTTTGGTTTAACGCCTACCTTTAGAGCATCCTTTATAATTTTTATATTATCCAAAAAAAGCAAACAACTATTACGTTTTTGCTTTTTAAGTTCTTTTATAAAATTTTTACTTGCATTTTGCATTATTTAACTTGTCCTACAAGAGCAGCAAAAGTTTCAGGCTCTCTTACTGCCATATCTGCAAGAACTTTTCTGTTTAAGTCAATTCCTTTATTCTTTAGTCCTGCTATGAATTTTGAATAAGAAATTCCATTTTGTCTGCACCCTGCATTGATACGAGTTATCCAAAGAGATCTGAAATTTCTTTTCTTTAATCTGCGACCAATATATGCATATTGACCACTTCTCATAACCTGTTGTTTTGCTGTTCTATAAAGGTTAGACTTTGCACCTCTATAACCTTTTGTGCTTTTTAATATAGAACGACGCTTTTTTACTGCATTAACGGCTCTTTTAACTCTCATTTTATACCTCCTACTTTGCTAAAAGGGATTTAATGTTTTGTTCATTTTGTCCTGAAATATATGATCCCTTTCTTAATTTTCTCTTGTTAGATTGTGATTTCTTTGTGAGGAAGTGTCCCTTTCCTGGTCTAGCAAACTTAACGTTGCCATTAGCAGTTAAATGAAAACGTTTTTTGCATCCGCTGTGCGTTTTTTGTTTTGGCATAACTAATTCTCCTTTTACTTTGTTTTCTTTGGATTGACAACTACAAAGATATTTTTTCCTAGAAGTTCAGGCTCTTTGTCTATTGCACCAAACTCACTTAAGCGAGAGCAGAAGTCTTTTACAACTTCAATTGCTTTTTTAACATATGCCTGTTCTCTGCCTTTCATCCTTAATGTGACTTTTACTTTATTCCCTTCCTGTAAAAATTTAGTGGCACTTGCTACTCTGTAGGCTATATCATGTTCCTCAATAGTCATTGAAAGACGCACTTCTTTGATTTCAACAATCTTTTGTGCTTTTTTAATCTCTTTATCTTTCTTTAACGAGTCGTATTTAAATTTGCCATAGTCTAAAATTTTACAAACTGGAGGATTTGTACCGCCAGACATAAGAACTAAATCCAGTCCCTTTTCTTCAGCAATAGATAAAGCTGTTTCTTTTGCAACAATTCCTAATTGTTCTCCGTTTTCTCCTATTAAACGAACTTGACTTGCATTAATTTGTTCGTTTATCAATAATTCCTTAAAAATAGTTGTAATCCCCTTTTAAATAAAAAATTGATGGAAGCATAAAATTCCACCAAAACTAATACTAAATAAAGCATAGAGTTAAATAGATTAACATAACTATGTTTTTAATAATTAAGTTTTTACCATATCAAGCTTTTGCCGATCGGTGAGAAATGGAATTTCTACTTTCTTGCTAGTATAATAGCATATCACAATAACATTGTCAACTGTTTTTACTAAATTTTAAAAAATTTATTTAAAAATTTGCCTAAATTTAATATAATTCTATTGGAGTTTTTTAAAGCACTCTCTTTCATAATCGCTTTAAAAAAGATCGTTATGCCTGCAATAAAGGCGGAAGTTAAAATAGAAATCAACATAATTGCACTGGCGTTGTCTATATTATTTGACAGAGCTACCACTATGCATGTTCCACCTGCGCCGCAAAGCGTACTACAAATATCTCCCACCACATCGGCACAAAAGGAACAAACCTTTTCTGAATGCATACATAATTTTAAAGCTATGTCAGCTCCTGCTTTTTTCTCTTCAGCCCATAATTTAAAAGTATCTAAATCAGCCGAGGCGACAGCAATCCCGAGCATATCAAAAATTACCGCTATGATAATAAATAAAATTATACATAGAATTGCTATTGTAACACCCATTTTAGAAAGAATAGTTTGACTGATAAAACCAAAAAATATTGACATACAAACCGCTACAAAAAACATTCTAAAAGCCCAAATATATTTTTTAGTTTTAAATGATTGACTATTGATTTTTAGTTGTTTTTTCACATAGTAATATATGATAAGAGGTAATATTCTATGAATTAACTTCTTCTATTCCATTGATGGTCTCTTTAATTTCTGTCAATTTTCCCTTTGCCCTATCAAGTTCTTTATAACAAACAGTCATAAGTGCTTTAGCCTTTTCAAGCATTTGAAGGGCTTGCTCCATAGGAAGAGTACCGCTTTCTATCTTCATAACTATATCGCCAAGCTCTTTTACTGCTTCTTCATATGAAACCTTGGTATCTTTACTGCTCATAATTTACTCCTTTTTCTCTGAAACTTTAGCAACAACCTTTCCGTCTATAAAGTTTATTAAAAAGTCTTTGTTTTTATCTAGTTGTTCTAATTTTTTTATAGTTTTACCCTGTTCAATCTTGGCATAACCTTGATTTAAGATATTTAAAGGATTTATTTTATTTAATGTTGTTTCCATTATGCCAAGTTCGTAATATCTTTGATTGATATAATCGTCACAGCCTTTAAGAATTTGATTTTTGGTGTTTGTTATCCTATTTTTCTCTGCAATAAGAAAGTTGTCAAGATAATTTAAAAACTTAAGTTTAATAATATTAAAATTATTTATTTTACTATTAATATAATTTTTACAAACTTTATAAAAATTGTTAAAGATTATATTTGTACTTTCTTTTTTGTCAGTTATATTGTAAGTTAACAGTTCAGCCGCTGCAGAGGGCGTTGGAGCTCGCAAATCGCTAACAAAATCTATAATAGTAAAATCTGTTTCGTGACCTACTGCGGATATAATAGGTTTTTGGCAGTTATAGATTGCCCTTGCAACAAGCTCAGTATTGTATGCCCACAAATCTTCTAGCGAGCCACCTCCTCGTGCTACTACGATTACGTCAATCTTATCATAATCTGAAAGAAGATTTATCGCCCTTGCAATTTCATTTTCAGCATTATTGCCCTGAACTTTTGTATTAAATAGCACAATATCGATAGAAGGATTTCGCCTCCAAGTAACATTTTTTATATCCTGCAAAACTGCACCTTCTTTTGAGGTAATCACGCCTATTCTTTTTATATCAGATGGTATTTTCTTTTTATGTTCCTCATTGAATAGACCTTCTTTTTGGAGCTTGTCTTTAAGTTTTAAAAATTCCTCATACAGTTTGCCTTGACCTACCTTGACTACACCTATAACATTAAAATTAAACCTTCCGCCCTTTACATAATAGTTAGGAGAGCCAGTTACCACTACTCTATCGCCTTCTTTTATATCTTCAAAATAGCTTGGATAAAAGCAGACACAAGACATTGTGCTATTTTCATCTTTCAAGCTAAAATATAGCACATTTCTTGTAACGTTTGCACCAAAAACTTCCCCTTCTACGGGTATGTTATGCAAAAGTTCTTCTGCGTCAAATATCTGTTTTATAATTGTATTTAATTTGGTAACTGAAATAGCTTCCATTAAATTAATTGTTTCCTTTATTTAATGCTTTTATGATTGATGAAAGCACGCCATTTATAAATTTAGAACTTTTTTCTGTGGAGAATTTTTTAGCTAGTTCTACCGCTTCGTTTACTACAATTTGATAAGGTGTTTTTATATACATTATTTCAGTAACTGCCTCATAAAGAATGGCAAGGTCGACTTTATACAGCCTTTCAAGCTCATACTTTTCAAGATGAGATGTAAGCACCTCTTTAATTTGATTTTTATTATCTTCAAAAGCAGATAGTATTTCCTTAGTAAAAGCTTTGTCTTCCTCTTTTTTTAAAGACACAAAAAACTCTTCGTCAGAAAAATTTTCTTTGACGAAAAGTCTTTCAAAAATTAATTGAAAAGCAAGTTCTCTTGCAAAAGATCTCATTGTAGTTCCTCATCGCACGCCACACCATAGACATGCACATTTATTTTCCCCGGTTTAATACCAACCATTGTATTTAGCGAATTTTTTATATTCTCTTGTATTCTGAATGCCACATCAGGTACGCTATATCCTATATACACCCTAACGTAAACATCAACATTAACTACACCATTAGTGTCAAACTTTATGCTTACACCTTCATTTTTTGGTTTACGCAACTTTTTATAAAAGGGCAAGTAATCATTTGTTAAAGATTCAACACCATTAATTTCTTTAGTGGCTAAGTTGATAATAGATAGCAGAATTTCTCTATCAATCTCTACCTTTCCTTTTTTTTGCAAAGTACCATTTGTTTCAGCCATTTTTATCTCCTACAGAAGTATTATAGCATAAAGCTGATTAAATTTGCAATTATTATACAGGAATAATTTTGATATTTTCTATACTTGTGTTAAGTTGAGATTGAATTATTTCGACAATTTGTGCAACTTCTGTTTTAGTGAGTTGCTCTTCTGCTTTAACCACTGCATTTACATTATCATCAGACATTGTTACCACGCAGTCCTCAAAACCTTTTGCTTTGATAAGCCCTTCAACAACAAGCTCTTGTTCCATCTGTTCGATGAGTTCAAGTTTGGCACTTTCTGCAGTAGCTATTGCCTCAGCTGAAGAAGATTCACTCGCAATTATTGCGTCATAGTAAAGCATTTCTTGATCTCTTGTAGACTCTCTGTCCGAGCGATAGGTTTGAAAGTAACTTGAGGTTTGAGTAGTACCACTGCTTTCGTCTGTAATAGAGTTGTTAAGTACTACATTTAAGTATCCCGTAATACCTAATAGTAAAACCATTGCTGTGATGATAATAATTTTTGTTCTTTTTTTCATTATTTACTCCTTTTAATTTCCTTTAATAATATTTATCTTTGAGGTATTTAGTTCTGTAATAGTCTGTAAAATAGAAAGCATATTTAATTTTACATCTACATCATCTCCACCTTCAGTAACTACAACTATCCCACCAATTTGTGGATAGATTTCCTCTTGAAGTACTGGTTCGCCATCTACCATAACAACATTATTTGTAGTGATTGTTGTTCCGTTAGAGGTTGTCCTTATTTCTTCTTCGGTAACAAAAATGTATTCAAATCCTTTGTTTAATGTAACGATTACATTTACTTCTCCTGCACCCTCTACTCTAGCTAGTACATTTTCAAGTTTATTCTCAAGATAATCTACATATTCCTGTGAAGACGAATAATTAATGCTTAAATTGTCGTTTTGTGTAGCATCATTTGAGCTGTTTTTAGGCAGAGAGGAAAAATATATTATTGCAAGAATCAGTGCAAGTCCAACAGCTAAATAAATTTCAATATGTTTTACTTTTTTGATTTTTTGGTATAATGACTTAAACTTATTTTTAAAGTTATCCATCATATAATATCGCCTCCTCTTCAATGTCTACATAACCTTGTATTAGTGAAGTTATGTCTTGTTTTATCTTTGTTATATTGTTATGCTCGGCATTGTCAGTTATTACTAAATTATTAATATCGACAGTTATCGACTCAAAACTTAAAGAATTGCCAAAAATATCACAGCTAATATAAACCCTTACATTTTCATAGCCTCGTTTTAGAATATCTTCTTCAATATTTGCTTGCAGACTGTTTATCTTATCCAAATTTAATTGGTAGATATAATCGTCATCAATAGTTATCTCTTCATAATTGAGTATATCTGATGTGTTAAGCTGTTGTCCAAGAAGTTTAGGTACTGGCATAATAATCACAAGAATTATGATAAAAGAAAAAGTTCCCTTAATATAACGATTCATCTGTCCATCAGGGAGAACAAGCTCAACAATAACTGATAAACATATTACACCCGCTATGGACATAATCCATGACGAAAGCCCCTCAATCATAATTCCTCCTACACAATATTGGCAGAGCACATAATAAGCCCAAGCATTATAAAGTACACAAAAGCTACCCCTATAATCAGCACTATAAGTAACACCATACTTTTAGATAGTGATGCTATGAAATTTGCAATCTGCTTATTTCCAAGAGGTTCTACTATACCTGCAATCAATTTTAAGGCTAACATAAAAAGAATCAATTGCAGTAGCGGAGATAAAATTGTGGCAAGCAGAAGAAACAAGCCAGTAGCTCCGAGAGCATTTTTTATCAGATTTGAAGAAAGCAAAATTAGCCCCATCCCATCACTTATATAAGAACCTACAATTGGGATATATGATCTAATAGCGTACTTTGCTGTTCTGATAGAAATTCCATCAATAGAGCCAGCGGTTATCCCTTGTATTGATAAAAAAGCAGTAAATATGGTAAAAATTAGACCTGTTAGCCATTTATATGAGCTGTTAAAAAATGATGTAAATTTTTCTAGCTTTACACTGCTTGAAAGGTTGGATACAACCGAAAAAACAATACTAAAGATAAAAATCGGCAGAAGAAGATAGGTAAATAAATTCATTACTGTGCTTGTTAAAATTGCCATAGCAGGCTGGTATACAGTTGTGGAAGCACTTCCTCCTATTGCGGTTAGCAAAGTTAAAAGAATTGGAAAAATCCCATCCATTTGAGCTTTCATCGACTGCAAGGCATTGGTAGTGAGAGCTACCATTTTGACTGTGATAGATAGCACAAGTACAACTATAATCCCATACGTAACAAAATGAATAACATTTGAAATTGACTTGCCATTATTGTAAGGTTTAAGTCCTTGTATCATACTACCAATTAGGGCTACAGCTATGATAATAGAAATAATGGGCAGTAAGGAGAGTAAGTTTTCAAAAAAGATGCTAATTATCGCTTCCCACAAGCTTGTACCATCCTCAAAGTTTCCATTGATTAAATTCTGAAGTTTTTGGACAAAACTACTATCGCCAAAGATGGCAAGCTGTCCATCCTCAAGTGCCTTTAGAATGTCTTCAAGCGAAGATAGGTCTAGGTCTGCAATTTGGTTTTCTATTTCCTCTGACAGCTCTTGTTCTAACTGCTCTTCAGTTATCTCTTCAGATGTTGTTGCCAAGGTAGTTTGGTTTGCTCTTCCAAATAGAATTAAAAGTAAAATGATAACAACAAGAATTGCAAATAAAATTTTATGTTGACTTAATAACTTTCTTTTCATTATGGCAATAACTCCATTATGATTTGCAGTATATTTGTTATAATTGGAAGAGCCATAACAAGTATTATAATTTTTCCACCTAATAGCACTTTATCCCCTAGACTAGAGTTGCCAGTATCAGCACATATACCAGCAGTGAACTCAATTAAATAACCTACCCCTATAATCTTTAATAAAAGTGTATACAGGTTAGAATTTAACCCCGTTATACCTATAATATTTCTAAAAGTTTCAAAGACGCTTGAAAGATAATCGATAACAATAAACAATATTATCAATCCACCAACTATAGCTATAATGACCGAGAAATCTGAGCGAATAGGCTTTATGATGATAGTTGCAAGACAAGTTATCAGCCCTATTGCTATGATTTTAAATATAATATCCATACTCCCCTAAAAATTAAAGATTGTTTTAAGTGTTGAAAACAAATCGCCTAATAAATTTAGTACCATAATAAGTACTATTATCAGTCCAGCTAACGTGGCAAAGGTGGAAATTTCGTCTTTGCCAGCCTGTTTTAATATTTGTCCTATAATAGCTGTAAGCAGACCGATACCTGCTATTTTAAAAATTATCTCAACATCCATAGACCACCTAAATAAAAATAACAATAATTAACAAGCCTGTGATTATGCCTAATTTAATTGATAGTGAGCCATACTTTTTGTAATCACTATTAACATCTTTAGCCAACTCACCAAATCTTGTTTGAAAATTTTTAATTTCTTTTGACTGACTATCAACATCACTTCTGCCTAAAGTTTTAAAAAAAGAGAATATCATTTCCTTTTCGTTTTCTTTTAAAAAGGTTATGTTTTTAAAAAGGTTGTCCTTATCAAGTGGCACTTGTTTATCTAAAAAAGAGATATAATTGATGTCGATACCTTTCAAATCTTTTTTATACTTATCGTCTAAATTTAAAAAGATATTTTTAACACGCTCTCTTGAATAGTTAATTTCAATATCAAACTTTTGACAAAGATAGAGTAGTGCTTGAAAAAAATTTGCTCGCACCCTGTATTTTTTTGAAACAATATAGCCAATCAAAACACAAATCAAAGCTATTAAAATTAAAATTACAATTTTCACTTTTGCCTCCTACAATCTAACCCTTGAAAAGTTTTCGTTATAAATGCCTTCGAGTGTTCCTGGACCATTTCTTAATGACAGCAGTACATATCTTTCAAAAAGTTTGTTTTCTATAAGCTTTTCAAAGTTAGGTTTTTTAAGAAAACTATCAATGCTATCGCAATGTACAGAAGCAAGCACAGTAACGCCACAGTTAATCGCATAATTTACAGCCTCTACATCCTCACGCTGTCCTAGTTCATCAGTGACTATGATGTTTGGACTTAAAGCTCTGATTCCATTTTCAAAACCCACCGATTTTCGTGCATAGCAAATCTTGTCAGCAAAATTGCCTACGCAACCATCACTTCCTATATCAAGTTCTCCTCGCTCGTCAAGAATTAAAACATTATAAGCATAATTCCTCTCAGAAAGTTGACAGATAAAATCTCTTAAAAAAGTAGTCTTTCCAGCTCCAGGAGGCGACAAAACCAAGGTGTTATAAACCTTATTTTCTTCGACTAAATAATTAAAGGCTGACAGCGAACAATTTTTAATCTCGTGTGGCAAGCGAATATTTACACTTGAAAAATTTGTCATAGTTTTTATATTTTTGTTTTCTTCTATGATGTCTCCGCCAATACCAAGTCTTATGCCACCTTGAGTTACAATAAAACCTCTCTTAATCTGCTCGTTTACCGAATAGATAGAACACTCGCTAGCTCTAAAAATTATATCTTCTATCATAACCTTGCTAGCCCTAATTGCCTCTTTCAAATTTGAGGTTACTCCGCCTCGACCTAAAAAAGTTCTCTGCGAGCCAATTAAAAGTACTATAGGCTTGTCCGCTCTTAACCTTATCTCACAAACCGAATTTAGATTAACTTTGTTTGCTAAGATATTATAGATATCGTCAGAAAGTATTTTTTCTAGCATAACCCTCTCCTTGCATTAATCTATGAGAGTTAATACTAACTATTTCAATATCGACAAATAACGCAAAAAAAAGCTGTGGGATTACCACAGCTTTTAACAAAAAATGATTATTATTTAACTCTTTCCATATAGCTACCATCACGGGTATCTATTCTGATTTTGTCTCCAATATTGATAAACAAAGGAACATTTAAAACATAGCCAGTTTCAACCTTTGCTGGCTTTGTTGTTGACTTAGATGTATCGCCTTGGATACCTGGCTCACAATCTACAACCTCAAGCTCTACAAATGTTGGCGCATAAACAGAGAATGGATTACCTTTATAAAAATACATTGTACAATTTTCATTCTCTTTGATAAAATTAAGAGCATCTTCCACACTATCCCTATTTAATGGAATTTGGTCAAAAGTTTCAGCGTCCATAAAATAATAGATATCTCCATCATTATAAAGATAAGTCATTTCCTTTTTCTCAATAACTGCGATTTGGAATTTATCTGACGGATTGAAAGTAGTTTCTTTTACCTGACCTGTCATCACATTTTTCAATTTAGCTCTTACAAATGGCGAGCCTTTGCCTGGTTTAACGTGCAAAAAATCAACGACTGAATAAACAGCCCCATCCCATTCAAAAGTAGTACCTTTTCTAAAATCTCCTGCAAATACCATAATAAATTTGTCTCCTTAAAGTTAAATTTCTTATATATTTTACCACACAATCAGCTATTTGTCTAGTATTTTTTGATATATTTTTTTCATAATTAAAGCATCGTGTGGCATTTTATCCATCGACTCGCAAATAACTCTTGGCGAAAGTTTATACTCTATCAAAACTTCAGCCAGTGGTTCAAAGTTTGGGCCAAAGATGGTGTCATCATAATTTAGATGCTTAATTTCTCCTTTTGCACCATATTGTATTTTTGAAAAATGAATATGGCAGTTATTAGTTCTATCAAAGCCCAAATTTTCAATAGAATAATCAATTATCCTTTTAAAATCTTCCTTAGTTTTAAGTCCGCCCTGTTCAAGAGAATTTATATGCCCAAAATCAAATGTTGGGACAAGATGAGTATTTGTTTTGCAAAGCTCTACCACCTCTTTATAAGTGCCTATTTGCATAGATTTTCCCATTGTTTCTGGGCAGAGATATAAGCCGTCAAGCAAACTCTCCTCTTCCATCTTGTCAAAGGTTTCTTTAAATCTTTTTGTGGTCAGCGCTATTGCCTCAGCTCTATCAAGTTTACCCTGCGATGCTGGATGAAATACCATTTTATCAGCCCCAAAAGCTTTCATAAATCTAACGCCTGTGTAAAGATAACCTTGAGTTTTTTGGTACATCAGCTCGTCTGGATTTGCAAAGTTGATATAAAATGGAGCGTGCAAAGATAACTTAATATCATACTCCTTAAATAATAGCCCTGCCTTTTGTGCAAGCTCAGTTGACATATTATAACCGTGCCCAAAAGAATATTCATATGCGTCAAGCCCATACTCTTTTACCCATTTTGGCACTTCTAAAATTGATTTATAGCCTTGCTCATAAAATTCATTTCCACACCCAGATGGGCCAAATAAAACCATAAGTTGCTCCTTTTTGCTTTAACTTTTGTATAAGTTATTTGTAATTTGTTAGCCTGCTTACCTATTTTTATAACTAACAAGTAGTCAAACAGAGTTATTAGCTATAGTTTAATAATTTAAACTAAACCAACCTTAGCTTAAAACGCATTAAACCATTACTTACTTCAGCTATTCCTAAAAACTGTTTATTATTAAAAACTTTATAAACTCCATCATTTTGAAAGGCTATATTTACCCCATTTAAAAGCTGTTTAGTTTGAGTATCATTTAAAATAATCTCTTTATAACCAAACAGTTTGTCAAGAGCAATTATTTTATATTTGCCTTCTTTAATATCCTTGATAGAATAAGAGTTTTTTATATCAAAATCCCCACATCTTGTGCGTTGTATGTATTGCATAACACCATATGTAGAAAGTAAATCAGCCATATCTCTACAGATTGAGCGAATATAAGTACCACTGGAGCAATGTATGTTAAATAAAAATGTATTTTTCTCTAACTTTTCTATTAGCTTAATGGAATAGATTTCAATAGCCTTAGGCTTTAATGCAACCTCATTACCTTTTCTTGCAAGTTCATAAGCCTTTTTACCATTAATCTTTTTTGCAGAATATAATGGAGGCATTTGTAATTGTTTACCTATTAATTTAGGTATTACTTTCTCTACTTCTTGAGTAGATATATCTTTATCATCTCTTTTTATAATCTCGCCCTCTAAATCAAGTGTGGCGGTAGTCTCCCCAAACTTGAATATGGTACGATATTCTTTATCCTTTGTTAAATAATAATCAAATAGTTTTGTGCCTTTTCCTAAGGTAACAGGCAAAAGACCTTCTCCAAGCACATCTAAAGTGCCAAGATGCCCCGCCTTATTTGCCTGTAATAAGTACTTTACCTTGTTTACTACACTATTAGACGAAACTCCTCTCTCCTTATTTACCAGGATTATTCCGTTAATTTCCATTCTTTTCTCTCTGCTTTTTTATAATGTTTAAAACTCTCTTTGTTAATTTTTCGATACTAACTGCTTCAAGCTTGGCACCCGCAGCTCCTATATGGCCACCGCCTCCAAGCTCACTGGCTACATCTCTAACATTATGTCCATATTTAGCTCTAAACGATACATTATAGAAGTTAGGCTTGCTTTCAATTATACAAAAAGAGATATTTACACCTTCCATAGAAATCAATTTGCTACTGTAAAAGTCACAATCATTTTTGCTTGCTTTAATTTTTTGTAAAGTATCTAGTGTTACTACACAGTATGCAATATCCTTTTTGCGAACAAAAGTATTTAGCAAGATTTTTTCTAGCTCGGTCTCTTTATTTGTTTTTGTTCTGTACATAATTTCATTAATATGCACTATATTTGCACCATAGTTTGCACATTCACAAGCACAATCAAAAGAGTTTTTAGTTACATTAATGTTTGTAAAAGAATTGGTATCCCCTGATAAACCTATATATATCAGAGATGCGATTTGCTCGGTAATTTTAACTTTCATCAGTTTAATTAATTTTAACACTATCTCACTACAAGAACTGTATGTGGCATCACGAAAGGTATACGTGCCAACCAAACTTTCGCTAGAATGATGGTCAATAACAACATTGTTTGAAGCACTAATAAATACGCCTTCATAATCTCCAAGTAGATTGCCTGCTGAAACATCTGTAGATATAAGGACATCATAATCCGTATTCTTAAATTGCTTAGCAAATACACTAGGATTTATCAAAAGTTGTTGTGCTTTGGTTAGTTCATCCTTCATATAAATATCAACATCCTTATTCATTAGTTTACATGCATAATACAAAGATAATGCCGAGCCGAAAGCGTCATAGTCGGGGTTTATATGTGTAAATATTGCGATTTTGTTTGATTTTTTTATAACTTTAGCTATTTGCTTTAGATTAGTTTTCATTATCTTCTCCATCTTCTTTAGGTATATCCAAAGTACTTAAAATTTCGTTTATACGCAAGGATGCAGACAAACCTTTATCAAATTCAAACTGTAGCTTTGGAATTGAGGGCATTTTAAGCATTTTTGCAAGTTCATTTTTAATAAAACCTTCTGACTTTTGCAAAATTTTTATAAGCTCATCAGTTTCTTTTTTATTTTCGTTATCTAGAGAGATTTTTACTCTGCAAAACTTAAAGTCAGGCGAAACATTAACCTCGCTGACATATAACATTGGGTTTATTCTTGGATCATTTAATTTATTATGAATTATATATGATATTGTTTTTTGTAATTGACTATTAGCTCTATCAAATCTTATTGACATATAATCTCCTCAATTAAAAAGGAAGGCACTTCCCTTCCCTTTATTATACCTAATTTTATTAAAATTTCAAAACAAAAACTACCTTTTTACAACCTCTTTTGTGTAGAATTCTATAGTGTCGCCTTCTTTAAAATCAATATTATCTTTTAATTTAACTCCACACTCAAAGCCTTTATTAACTTCGGCTTTTTCATCCTTTAATATACGAAGTGATTCAACGGTAGTTCTTCCGATTTCTTCAGCAGCTCTTAAAACAACTGCTATAGAATTTCTAGTTGCTTTACCATCTTTTATATAGCTACCAGCAATCTTTCCTGCTGTAGATAGTTTGAACACCTGTCTAATTTCAGCATTTCCGATATAAACCTCTTCATATTTTACGCTAAGCATTCCATTGATTGCATTTGTTATATCATCAACAACTTCATATATTATTTTGTATTCTTTAATTTGGATTTTTGAAGTTTCAGCCAAAGCCTTTGCCTTTGGTACAGGTTTTTGGTTGAAACATATAATTATTGAACCAGTTGTTTGAGCAAGAACAACATCACTTTCTGTTACTGCACCTGCACCACTATGGATAATGTTTACCTTTGCTTCTTCATTTCTGATAGCTAAAAGTGACGACCTAAGTGCTTCAACAGAGCCCATTGTGTCTGCTTTAAGAATAATATTAAGATTTTTTAGATGCCCTTCTTGTACTTTATTCATAAAGTTGTCAAGAGTAACTCCAGATAAATGTTCTGCTCTTTCCTTTTTAATTTTATCAATACGCTCTTGTATAACCTGTTTGGAAAGAGTTTCTTCTACTGCGTAAACCTCATCGCCAGAAGATGGAATATCATTAAAGCCAAGTATTTCGACCGGTGTCGATGGAGATGCCTCTTTTATAGACTTGCCTTTATCGTTAAACATAGCTCTTACTTTGCCATAGGTTATACCAGACATAATCGAGTCGCCAACTCGCAATGTTCCGTTTTGTACTATTACAGAAGCGACAGGTCCTCTATTTTTGTCAAGCTCAGCTTCAATTACCACTGCTGTTGCCATCTTATTTGGATTAACTTTAAGCTCTTGCATTTCACTTACTAATAAAATAGTCTGCTTTAATTCGTCAAGTCCCATACCTGTTTTAGCAGAAATTGGTACACAAATTGCGTCTCCGCCCCATTCTTCTGGTAGCACCCCATTTTCGGCAAGCTGTTGTTTTATACGTTCAGGATTAGCTTCTGGTTTATCCATTTTATTTATTGCAATAATGATTGGTATATTTGCTGCCTTGATATGATTGATTGCCTCTATTGTTTGTGGCATAACACCATCGTCTGCTGCAACAACAAGTATAGCAATATCTGTGGCTTTGGCTCCTCTAGCACGCATAGCAGTAAAGGCTGCATGCCCTGGAGTATCAACAAAAGTGATTTTTTCTCCATTAAAAGATATTTGATAAGCACCGATACTTTGAGTAATACCGCCAGCTTCTCCTGCAACTACATTAGTTTTTCTAAAAGCATCAAGCAAAGAAGTCTTACCGTGATCTACATGTCCCATAACTGCAACTATTGGTGGTCGTTTTACTAAATCCTTTTCATCATCCTCTTTAGTTGCTGATTCTATTAGTTTTTCCTCATAGGATTTATCTAATTTTAGCTCTATAGTAATACCAAAATCACTTGCTATAAGCTCAGCGGTATCAAAATCTATTGTAGAATTTATAGTAGCCATTATACCAAGCAACATTAATTTTTTCACTATTTCTGCAACTGGTTTGCCGATTTTTTCGCTAAAATCTTTTATTGTAATCTCTCTTGCGGTTAAAACAGCATGTTTAATAACAGTGCTTACTGCAGGTGTTTTGGTTGCATCCTTTTTCTTTCTAACATTTTTTCTAGAACCATAAGAAACTTCTTCAATGCCATTTTCATCCTCGATGAAAACATTGTTTTTCCTTTGTTCTTCTCTTCTCTTAAGCCCTGTTTTGCGTTCTTCGTTATTACTATGTTTCTGAGCGTATTTCAACTTATTTGCAAAATTTCTATCTGATTTAACATCAAGTTCAGCACCGTCGCCTGCAAAAGAACGGAAATTGTTTCCCTTAGAAGAAACAAAGTTATTATTACCAAATTTTTTAGTTTGCCCTAGCGGTTTAGAATACTTGTCTTTATTGAAAAGCTCTCTCTTTTCTTTATTAAATGTATTTTTATTATTGAATTTTTGGTCATTACCCTTAGAAAATCTATTTTGAAAATTCCCAGACTTTTTGTTATTTGTATTTGAAGTTATATTGGCATTATCAAATTTTTTATAATGTCTATCTGTTTTATCAACAAAAGCAGGCTCAACCTTTACAGGTTCCACCTTTTCCTCTATAGCCTCTTGAGGCTTAGTCAACTCCTCTGGTTGTGCTTTTAGTTGTTCAGACTCAAGTTCTTTCTTTCTATTGACCAAGTCTTTTCCAAAAGCCTCAACAATAGATTTAGAGTTTTTGATATCTTTTAAAATTTGAGATATTTCGCCTTCTTTTTGTAATTCGTGAATTTTCTTTAAATTTTGTAATCCTTGATTTGCCAATATAATCTCCTTTTAAAATTTTGCGTTATTATATAAAATTTCGCTTATATCTTTATTTTTAATAGCTATTATTTTGCAATTTTTTATTTTCATATAGCTTTCTAAATCCTCGATAGATAAAATGGGTATACCCTTCTCTTTAAATTTTTCTACTAGCTTTAACGTGCTTGTTCCAGCAGTTGAATCATATATGATTAGATATATTTTTTTGTTATAAGTATATAACTTTTCTCCCCCAATTATAACATATCCAGCTTTTTTTGCTATATTTAAATAATCTTGAAATTTAATTTTGTCCAATAATTTCCTCGCTGATTTGCTTATATATTTGGTCATCAACATTCATTTTAAAAGCTTTGTTTAAAAGTTTTTGTTTTTGTAATTTAAGCACGCAATTACAATCTCTACAAATATATGCCCCTCTTCCATTCTTCTTGCCCGTTAAATCTATACTAAGTTCTCCGCTTTTGTCTTTCACTATACGGAGCAGTTCTCTTTTATCTTTCATCGTGCGACAGGCAATACACATTCTGAGTTTTTCCATATTATTTAATCCTCATCATCAAGAGGTGTTATTTCCTCAAGGTCGTCTAAGCCTTGGAAAGCATCTTCATCACTTAATTCTGTAAGTTCATACTCAGGCTCTTTTACAACCTTTTCTGCAACAGCACTTTCTGGCTTAACTTCAATTTTCCATCCAGTAAGTCTTGCTGCAAGTCTTACATTTTGTCCATTTTTACCAATAGCAAGCGACAATTTATCTTCTGGTACTATAACTCTAGATGAATGCAAACTTTCATTTGTTTCCACGCTAATAACCTTTGCAGGACTTAAAGCTTTTGCTATATAATCAAGTGGGTCGTCACTATACTCTATCAAATCAATTTTTTCGCCATTTATCTCTGAAGATATAGTGTCTATTCTCTGGCCATGAAAACCTACGCAAGTGCCAATAGGATCTAAATTTTGTTTTTCAGTATAAACTGCAACTTTTGTCCTATTTCCTGGGTCTCTGGCAATATTTTTAATAATAATATCTCCAGAGGCAACTTCAGGAATTTCAAGCTCAAATAATTTTCTAATAAATCCAACATTACTTCGAGTAACTTGAACTTGTGTTCCTTTAAAAGAATCTTTAATCTTTTTTACATATACTTTAACTCTATCGCCAACGTTAAATTTTTCGCCTGGAATTTGATCAGAAGGCAACATCACGCCCTCTGTGTGAGTATTAGAGATTTGCACATAAACTGTTCCATTATCAATACGCTTAACAACGGTTGTAAGCAACTCATCCTCTTTTTCAGACAATTCGTCAAGAGCTTTTTGCCTTTCCATTTCTTTAAGTTTTTGCATAACAACCTGTTTTGCTGTTTGTGCTGCAATTCTACCAAAATCCTTAGTAGACTCCTCTGTTAAAACAATGTCTCCAACCTTATAAGATTTTTTTATTAATCTTGCCTCAGCTAAAGAAATTTCTTTGTCTGGATCTTGTACTTCGTCAACTATAGTTTTATAAGAATAAATTTTGATAGTTGCTTTTTCTGGATTCAATTTTACCATTGAAGATTTAGCTTCGCCATACATTTTTTTATAAGCAGAAGTTAAAGCAGTTTCAAGAGTAGCAATAAATGTATCCTTATCAATCTTCTTTTCAGTTTCTAGATCTTCTAATGCTTGAAAAAAATCTTTATTTATCATTTTAAACTCCTTAAAATTTTATTATTGGCACAATTTGTGCAATTTTGTTACGAGATATAGTAACTTCTTCTTGTTGTTTGATTGTAATAGTTTTGTCATCAAAAGTAATAAGAGTACCCTCAAATTTTTTATTGCCCTCAATTTTTGTAAACAAAGTTATTAAAATATCTTTGCCTATATTTCTTTTTAAATCTCGATCTGACTTAAGCGGTCTATCAATACCTGGAGAGCTTACACTTAAAATATAAGGTTTATCTTCGGTTGGATTTAACTCCTCTAAAAGTTTATCAATCGCTTTGGAAACCTTCTCACAATCTTCAATCTGCACGCCCTTATCACTGTCAATAAAAAATGTCAAATTCATACCGTCAGATTTTTTTGCATACTCAACTTCAACAACTTCGTACCCCATTTCTTCAATAACAGATACTATCTTCTCTTCACAAATATTTTTTACTTTACTTGCCAACTTATCCTCCATTACGAAGTAGGGAGCGTTGCAAAATTTGCACGCTCCCTACTTTCTAGCCTAATATATTATATCAGATATATTAAGAAAAATCAAGTATATTTACAAAAAAACTAAGAAAATATAAAAAATTTGAACCTTTTTAATTATTCTGCTCTTTGGTTTTCTTTCTATTTAACTCCATAAGTACTTGAGCTGTGGCATATGCATCATTAAATGCCCTATGTGCACCTTCAAGTTCTAACCCAAAATACTTAACAACTGTACCAAGCTTGTAATTAGCAGGATGAATATTTGCCTGTTTAGAGACAATTAAAGTGTCTATAACGGTGTTAGTAAATGGTAAATTTAATTTATTTGTTATTTTTTTAATAAATTTTAAGTCAAAGCCAACTATATTATAACCGCTTATGATACAATCTTTTGACCATTCGCAGAAATCTATAATTACATCTTCTATTTTTGGTGCTTTAGCAACCATTTCATTAGTAATATTGGTAAGTTTTTGCACCTCAAGAGGAATTGGAAATTTTGGTTTTGCAAAGCTTGAAAATCGTTCTGTTATCTCCCCCTTTTCAATTTTTACAGCACCTATCTCAGTTATTTCACAAAGTTCAGTATCAAGTCCTGTAGTTTCAAGGTCTAATACCACAATATTATTCTTTAAAATAAAATCGTTATAGCTTGCTTTTTGGTCAAACAAGTATTCTTGCGTACTTCTTGGCAACATGTCAGGAAAAACTACTTGTTTATGATTTTTTAAAATTTGTTCTATTGATAAATCTTCTTCTTGTTTAGCCTCTTCAAAAAGTGGGCTTGCAAGAGTAATTTTTTTAATGTAATAAGTCAATTTACCAGTTATACCAATTCTTAAATCGCCTACACATAGAATAAATGTATTATCTTCAAGCGACTCCATAGCTTTTTCATAGGTTTTAGGACAAAAATATACGCACTCTATTGAGCCATCTATATCTTTTAAAGAAAAGTTATATAACAGTTTTTCCTCGCCAATATGTTTGCCTTTTTTAATTATAAATTTTTTTTGAGTTTTGTTTGTCATAAAACCTGCCAGAATGACAGAATTTTTTTGTTTTGTGTTATCCTTTATGTGTTCTGGCTTTGGGATTATTTCAGAGCCAATCAAGCGTTTTTCAGCTACAACATTATATCTTCTAGCTTTTACAGGCGTTGGCAAAAGCTCTTCACACTCTAATTGGTCAGGTAAAGATTCTTCATTCTCAACTAATGATATTTGAAAATTTGCAACATATAATTTACTTAAGTAGTTATTTAGCTGGTTTTTTAATTCAAAATCGTCAATTAAAGCTAAGATATCTTGATTTATTTTTATTTCAACAAAAACATCAAGCTCATTATGGCTAACTTTTATATTTTCTAAAGAAATATAAGGAACTAAGCCTTTTTTTTGTTCTTTAAAAAATTCTACAATATTTTCTATTATTAGTCTTTCATCAAGATAACTTCTTTTAAATTTTACTACTAGATTACCTTGAATATTTATCAAAGCTTTTATAAATTCAAGTACTTCTTGCTTGTCTTGTGCTTTTATTTCTTCAATTGTGTATGGAAATAAAAAACTTATTGTGCATTCCTGTAAATTTTTATCATACACAATATTAAAAAGCTTTAAGTAACTGTATTTATTTTCAAACTTATCATTAAGTTTTTCAACTAAGTCTATCATTACTATATTTTATAACAGAAAATGCAGAATGTCAACTAAAACTACAATTCCAAACAATACAAATAATCCTATTAAGTGAATCATATTTTCAGTCTCACGCTTAATTGGTTTTTTCCTAATAGCCTCTATGGTTGTAAAGAGAACGTGAGCGCCATCGAGTGCAGGTATTGGCAAAACATTAAATATTGCCAAATTTGCAGAAATTGCTGGGAGTAAGATTAAGAGATTTGCAAGATTGGTTTGTGTAGTTACAGCTATTGTCTCTATTGTAGTAAGCGGACCACCTATCATAGATAGTGGAAGCTGGAAGGTTATCAAAAGCCATAATGATTTAAGCACTACCCATACAAGCCCTATCGCAAAAGGAACAGCCCTCTCTAGTGCTTCCCAAAAAGTATGAACATATGCTTGGACATTTGAGTCAAGGCAGTAATTGTTTACTATCTCATAAACTGTTTCTCCTCTATCATTTTCTGAAGCTACTCTAGTTTGAACTAAATAAAAACCCAAGTAAACATTGTCTACATAATTTCCATCTCGTTTCACAACCGCAGTTGTGATATTGGAAGAATTATTTATAATATAATTATTAAAGGTTTCAACAGCGTCAAATTCTATGCCTGCATCTTTTGCTTTTTCTTCTTCCTCTTCCATATAATCAAGCATATTGCTATATTCAATGGATCGTAAATCGCCATACAAAGAGCCATAGGCAAAGTCAATTTTTTCGCCATTGATAGAAATGATTATATCTCCCGGTTGCAAAACTTGAGCATCATCTGGCAAAGAATTTAAGTAGGTGTTTACGCCAACTACTTCGCCATTAATTTTATTGCCTAAAACATCGTAAAGCACCTGAGAAGAGCTGTTAAAATTTGTTGTAACCTGAGGAATATCATAACCTATTGTACAGAGTAAAATAAGCGAAAAAATTACAGCTGCAGCAAAGTTAAAAGTTACTCCCGCCAAAAATACCAGTATTCTTTTCCACGGAGCTTGGTTTGTAAAAGCATCTTTATCCTTTGGATTTGTTTCATCCTCTCCAGCAAAAGCACAATAGCCACCCAGAGGAAAAATTCTTAAAGAAATTAACTCCCCTCTTTTATTTTTACGAGAAAAGATGGCTTTGCCAAAGCCAACTGAAAACTCTGTAATTTTAAAATTTAGCATTCTGCCTATGCAATAATGTCCAAACTCGTGTATTAAAACCATAAATAGCAAAATTGCAATAGCCAAAATGATATAGACAAATATCATTTAACCTCTTTTTCGTATTAAGACTTCAATCTTTAACTATAAGATATTTTATTATAAAACAACAAATAATATACTAAAAGCTATAAAGATAAACGGTGCTACAAAAATATAAGAGTCAAATCTATCAAGCATTCCTCCGTGACCTGGGAAGATATTACCTGAATCTTTTACATTTGCACTTCTTTTTAAGTAACTTTCAAACAGGTCGCCAAGCTGACTGATAATTGAACCTATAAATGCTATAATAATTACCTTCCAAACAACAATGCCTGCGTCAGATAAGATTGTAGCAACAGAAGGAATCGAGGAAAGAATGTAAAATATTGCAACACACAAAAGCACACACCATAACAGTCCACCAACAGCACCTGAAATAGTTTTATTAGGGCTAATCTTTGGTGCTAACTTTTTACCTTCAAATAGTCCACCCATTAGATATGCAAAGGTATCAGTAAAAATAGGAATTAAAAAGGCAAATAGTAAAACAATAAAAGATACCCATCCATTAAAATCGGTTAATGCAGAAAAAGTTGTGGTCATATCCTCAAAGTGATTGATCAGTGTTAAAAATAACAATAAAAATGCAGGATAAACAAATACGACTGCAGTATTTAAAGACTTAACTAAGGAGTATTTTTCTACCGTCATAGACTTGTCCATCAGCCTTGCTCTCATTTCATTTTTAGTTGTCTTGCGTCTTAGCAAAGACAAAACAAAGGTCAATCCAAATAATACAACGATAGTTGCCACACATATTACGAGTGTATATATTAGCCCTAATGTAGCATCAAACGCTAAACATATAAGCATTACAAGCATTAGCACCGCTGGAGCCACAATAGACATAATAGTATCATTAAATTTACCCATCTTTTTAAACAATTTTGAAGTTTCATAACATGCAAAACAGGTTACTGCAAGTATGAGAACATCAAAGAAATAATTGCTTACCAGCATTTTTAAAATAAAAGCTAGTGCAAGTATTAAAACAATAATCACAGATGTATATAATCTCGTTTTCAAGACAAACCTCCAAATCTTCTGTTTCTTTTTTGATATATTTTAATTGCTTTTTTTAAATGTTTTTCATTAAAGTCTGGCCATAGAACTTTAGGAAAATAAAGTTCGCTATAAGCCATTTGGAATAACATAAAGTTAGACAGTCTCATCTCTCCGCTAGTACGGAGAATAAAATCTGGTTGTGGCATATTTTTTGTATCAAGTTCGCTAAGCAATTTTTCCTCAGTGATAATATTATTACCTTGTTTAATCAGACTATTCACTGCCCTAACTATATCATCTCTGCCACCATAGTTTAAGGCTAAGGTAACTTGCAATTTATCAAAATTTTTAGTTTTTTCTTTAGTGTCACTAAGAGCTTGCTTTAAGTCCTCTGGAAATGGTTGAAGATTGCCAATGGATTCTAGCTTAATTTGATTTTTAACAAAAATGTTATCTTCCCTTTGTATGTACGAGCGAATTAAATCAAAAATTCCATTAATTTCTTCATTCGAACGCTTCCAATTCTCAGTGGAAAATGCAAAAAATGTACAAAATTTTATGTTATACTTTAGACACGCCAGAACAGTCCGCTCAAGAGCGTTAATTCCTGCTTTATGTCCAAAATTTCGAGGTAAACCTCTTCTTGTTGCCCATCTACCATTTCCATCCATAATAATCGCAATGTGAGTTGGCAAGTTGTTTTTAGAAAAAGCCATATAAATCCCTTTTATATACATTATACGAAAATAAATGGAATGAATGTTCTTAAATAATTTAAACCTCCATTATTTCCTTTTCTTTTAGTTTAAAGTTTTCATCTATACGCTCGCAAGACTTGTCAACCAATTTTTGAATTTCAGTTTCATAAATGCTTTGCTCATCTTCAGATATTTCGCCATTCTTTTGCAAGTCTTTAATCATATCCATAGCATCACGCCTTGCATTTCTAACTGCCACCTTTGTATCTTCAGCTATTTTTTTGGTATTTTTAACTAGTTCCTTGCGACGCTCTTCGGTAAGAGCAGGAAAAATTAAGCGTATAACCTTTCCGTCTTCGTTTGGGTTAACTCCTAGATCGGCAGATATGATTGCCTTGATAACATTTTTTACTTGTGACTGGTCCCACACAGAAATTGCAAGTATCCTAGCCTCAGGCACTGAAATGCTTGCCATATTTTTAAGTGGTGTTGGCACTCCATAATAGTCAATAAAAACCTTATCTAAAATATGAGGATTTGCTCTACCTGCTCTAATCACAAGATACTCATTTTGTTGATGGCTAATCGCCTTTTCAATTTCTTCTTGACACGAGAGTTTAATTTCCTCTATCATCTCATTCATAATTTTCTCCTTAAAATTTATTGTACTATAAATAATTAAAATTTGCAAACAATTTATTAGATATTAGCAAGATAAAAATAAAATTTTGTCATACTGTAAGCTTGAATACCTCAAACAAAACAGCACTTATTTATTTTTATCCATAAAAAAAGAATGTGGATTTATGAAGTAATTTTCCTCCCGTCATCCACACTCTTATTAATTTCCGCTAATTTGTTTTTGAACTTCATCTGCTAAATTATCATTGCGTTTTTCAAGTCCTTCGCCCATTTCAAATCTTGCATATCTTCTTATAGTAATTTTTTCTCCTATTTGAAGAATCTTTTCATTGATATATTGTTCTATTGTTAAGTTTGGATCTTTAACAAAAGACTGTTCCATAAGACAAACATCTTGATAGAATTTTTTTACTCGACCTTCTACCATTTTATCAATTATTTGAGCTGGTTTGCCCTCATTTAAAGCTTGATTTTTAAGAATTTCTTTTTCTTTTTCTAATTCCTCTGCTGGAACATCTTCAGTTCTAACATATTTTGGAGAAGCTGCTGCAATTTGAAGTGCTATATCGTGTCCAATTTGTTGAAAAGCATCAGTTTTTGCAACAAAGTCAGTTTCACAGTTAATTTCTACAAGAACACCAATCTTTCCACCCATATGGATATAGGCAGATACGACACCCTCTGATGCTATTCTTGATTGTTTTTTAGCTGCGGCAGCGATACCCTTTTCTCTTAGCCAAACTATAGCTTTTTCAAAATCTCCATCACTTTCTACAAGTGCCTTTTTGCAATCCATCATACCTGCATTTGTTTTTGCTCTTAAATCAGCAACGTCTTTAGCTGTAAAATTCATAACTATTCTCCTTTATCTTCTACTTTATTTTCTGTTGCAGAAGCCTCAACTTGAGGTTCTTCTTTTTTCTCTTTCTTTGCATCTACTTTCTTTTTAGCTGGCTTTTTCCTTGCATTTTTTCTTGCACGATTTTCTTCCCCAGCCTCAGCGATTTCAAGATTTGGCTTAGTTTCAGCAAGTACTTTTTCTAAATCAATATCTTCATCTTGAGAATCATCCTTTTTAAGAGATACACCCTCTTTTGCCTCTATTACTGCATCTGCAATAGCTGAAGCAATAAGTTTTACAGAACGAATAGCATCATCGTTTCCTGGAATAACATATTCAATATGTTCTGGGTTGCCATTTGTATCAACAAGAGCAACCATTGGAATATTCAAAAGTTTGCACTCGTTTACACAAATATGTTCAACATTTGGATCAACAAGGAATACTACTCCTGGAAGCTCTCTCATTTCCTTGATACCGCCAAGGTTTTTCTCGAGTTTATCTCTTTCAGCTTTTAAAAGAGTAACTTCCTTTTTAGGAAGAAGGTCAAATTCGCCTACCTTTTCCATTTGATTAAGTTTGTTAAGCCTTTCTATCCTAGACTTGATTGTCTTAAAGTTTGTAAGGCAACCACCAAGCCAGCGAGTGTTAATGTAAAACATTCCACAACGCTCAGCTTCTTCCTTTACAGCATCTTGTGCCTGTTTTTTTGTTCCCACAAAAAGAACATTTTTGCCTGTAGCAACGACATCACGTACAAATTGGTATGCTTTGTCAACTTGCTCAGAAGTTTGTTCTAGATTAATGATATGGATATCATTTCTTGCAGTAAAAATAAATTTTTTCATTTTTGGATTCCATTTTCTTGTTTGGTGTCCAAAATGAACTCCTGCTTCTAGAAGTTGTTTCATTGAAATAACTGACATTTTAAATCCTCCTTTGTTTTTGTCCTTCCCTATAGTTTTCTAGCTCCTAATTGCGACCACAGACCTATCAGTCTTTTAAGTTGTATCGGTATCGTTTAAAAATACAACAAGTTTTTGGCAACTGCAACAGAATATACTATAAGTGCATATTTGTCCAATGACCTAGCCATTATACCATAGAATTAATCAATTTGTCAACTATTTATAACAAGATATAAAAAAATCCTAACTTTATTTAATTAGGAATTTTTTTATCTTCTTTTGTTTTAACTAATTTCTTTCTATTTTTACTTTTATTTACAACTGTCCAAAAACATGGAAGAAGAGTTTGTGAAGTAAAGTATGTTACAATAACACCCATAAGGATACCAAGAGCAACCATCCTTACACCACTAACAGCCAATGCTATAAACAATATTGTTAGTAAAAACAAACCAATATAGACTAGTGTTTTATTAAAGGTAATTTCTTTTGTTACAGCATTTGCAATCTCGTTATTTTTGGCTTTTTCAAATTTACCTGAAGCTGTGTTAGACTTGATTTTTAAGTAGAAATAGAAAAGATTAAATATTGTCATTGCAAGAGTTACAAACAGCACGATGCCAAACGAGAGGTTTACTGTAATTCTAGTGATAAGCATTAAAGCTATAGTCAGGAACATATCAATTGCAATCTGCATTAAGCCAACAACAAAGATGCTAGGATTATACCTAAATGCCATATAGATACTTATAGCAAGATAAGCAAATACTACACTTGCAACAATACCTATTGCCCAGCCATAATATCCGTCTGGCGAAGATATATCAATTGTTGATATTGCATTAGCGTAATCATCATAGCCAAAAGCACTTAGTAATTCACTTTTAACCTTGTTATTTAATAAGTTAATTTCGCCTTTATCCTCAGACAAATTTTGATAGCTTACCTCAACCGCCTGACCCAAATCAACCTTATATTCTTGAATATTTATTGAAGAGGTTCTAAAACTATCTATATTTAATTGATTATCCTTTAAAACCACTTCAATTTTATCGTATACTTCATTATAATCCTTTGAATTTGATAGGTCATAAACTTTAATTTCTTCGCCAAAACTGTTGTCACTATTTACATACAACTTAAAGGTACTTTTTCCAGTAAAGTCACTACCCAAATTAAAGCCTACAGTAAATAAAAGTACTATGCCCACCACAAGCAAAACTAACGAAACAAGCAGATAATAAAGAAAATTTTTAGTTATGTTAAATTTTGAATTTATAATTTTTTGTTGTAAATTCCTTTGTTTTTTATTATTCATTGTTGTTACCTCCAGGGATAGTATCGGTAACGATTACATCTTCACTTATATTGTTTTTTGATTCCTCATTTGCAATTTCTTTAACGCTTTTATCTCGGTAAAGATGCAACTTTTTAGCCTTAGTGCTATTTAAAGGAAGGTAGATATTTAATAGATACCTAATAATTACTAATGCTGTAAACATAGATAAAATAGCACCCAGCATTAAGCATATTGCAAATCCTTTTAAAGCAGTCGGAGCAAATATCCATATAAAAATACAAGCTAAAATTACAACTATATGGCTATCTAGAATAGGCCAAAGTGCCTTTTTTAGTCCTCCCTTAAATGAAAGATGAATCTTTTTACCTATAGCATATTCCTCTTTTATTTTTTCAAAGATAAAGGTATTTGCAACAATAGCAAGCATAAAGGCAAAGATACACCCAAACACCGCAGAAAGATTTAAAAGAATGAATGGTATAGCTTGCATAAAGAAAGCAAATAAAACAAGATAGAATACCAAGGATAAACTTCCTAATAATCCTAAATGTCCATATCTAACAATAAGAAAAACAAATGCCAAAACGATAGTTATTATACAAGCAATTCCAATATAAAGCAAAGTATTTTTGCCAAGGACTGGGGCAATATTACTCTTTTCAAGTAATGTCAGATTAACCTTCAAAGCCCCGCTTGTAATTTTGTAAGCAAGCTCAGCTGATTGAGTGTTGCTAGAAGATGAATAGTCTGTGTCAGTGCTTGAAAAAACAAGTGTATTTCCAATATCAGCAAGCGTAATTTGCCCTATACTATTGTCGGAGCTGACTTGGTCAATATAAACATAAGCACTTCCAAGTCCTGCGTCATCAGCATATGTGAGCATAGTTTCAAGTTTATCATTACCAAGCTCAGTTAACTGCAAGTTGATAGTATATGCACTATTGTCATAATCATAGCCAACGTAAGCATAAGAAATATCTGTACTACTTAAATATACAGTTGGATTTGTTAACGTGTCACTAACCTCTTCTAGAGTAATAAAAATTTCTTCTGGATATGCAAGATAATCAAAAGTGCGGTCTGATATTTGTGAGCCAGAGGCCTCTATTCTAACCTTATCTCCTTGTCTTGTCACATATAACTCAGAATAACTACTTATATTATTAAAAGCATCTTTAATTTGTTGCAGAGAATTATCAATCGACTGAGTTATATCCTCTTGGCTATTTTTTACCTCAACACTGTAAATAGCGGAGACTCCACCATTTAAATCTATCCCCTTTTCAATCGCACCAATAAAACCATTATATCTATCAGTACTTGCAGGAATGTTGAAAGGACATACGCTTAAAAGTATGCCAACAATCGCAATAATTACAAGTAAAACAAAATTAACAACTGAGTATTTTTTTAACATTAATAATCCTTTTAATTTTTTAATAACTATTTACTCTCATAATTATAAAGAATTAAAAGGTTTATGTCAATTAAAATTAAGTTTTAGTTGGTACTTTTTTTAATATTCACACTTATTATGCCACAAATAGCCCCGATAACAGCTCCAAAAACGGCATCAGTAAGCAAAGATAGGTCAAAAGTAAAGCTTCCGCTAAGGATAGAGAAAACCAAAAAAGCAACTAAAGTATAAATAAAACCTATTAAAAGACCACTGACTAGCCCTAATTCTTTACATTTTCTAAGCCCAATAAAGACGCCTAAAAATATACTAACACCTTTTATAACCTGATTTACTGGAGCAATTGCATTATCTGAGATGTTGGTAAATTTTAGTAAAAATGCAAAGACTAAAACAAGCACCAGTGAAATAGATAAAGCAATTAAAGTTCCTTTAGCAATAAATCCTGCCATAGGAAATTTATTTTTCGTGTTTTGTATATTTACTTTAGCTCTCAATTTCATAATTGACTCCTTTTCACAAAAATATACATTAATAAAAATTTTGTAATTGTTACATTTCATAATTATGTTGGTATAATAAAAAAAATAACTACTAATCATAAAAATTAGTAGTCTCTTGCAATATCTTCCACTATAATCTCTGATAAGGAAATTGCCGTTTGATATTTGTTTTCTTCTCTTTCTAGCTCGTCTGAAAATTTTGAGTAATCGCTAACAACTTTAGTAAAATTTTTACACTGTTTATCGCTGTTTTTAAAAAAATCTTGTCTGTCATATAAGTATGCCATAAAACCAAGCCCATAAAATCTTTTGCCTAGTCCCTGTTTTGACAATTTATAACCCTTTGTATCTTTTAAAAAAGCGGGTTTTGAAAGCTGAGCCTTATCCTTTACCAAATCTTCTTTATTAATATGTTGTATAGCTTTAAAATTAAAAAGATGATAATACAGTTCTTTATTCATAACCAAATAGTTTGCACCATCAAAGACAAACTCTTGACCATTAAGCTTAAACAAGCATATTGAATGAAAAAGTCCATTATTTATATTAAAAGGATTGATTGAACCAAAGATTAGGTCTGCTTTCAATTTACTATCTAAAGCAAAATAATATGCAGATAGGTGGCATTTACCCTCTTGGCAAAAAACTTCATTAAAAAGTCTGCTAGCACAAATGAATCTACCTTTGTCTTGCATACCACCAATCAAGTACCATCCATTTTTGCTAGGTATAAAATTATCTTTAATGCACCTATTATATTTTAAATTTGTAGGTGTAATTTTATCATATTGCCATTTGCAAAATATATGAAGGGCAATACAAAGTTTCTCCCTATCCGAAAGCTCCTTTCTTTCAGCTTTTTGGCTAAGAAAATAAGGATAGGAAGTCTCTTCTATTAATCTAGCTTTTAACAAATGCTCATTATCATATATTCTCATCTATAATATTTTATAATATTTATCGCATTAAGTCAATATAATAATGACGCCATTTTTAAAAAATTATCATTAATTAAAAAGAAAATTCCTTTACCCAATAATTGAGCCTACAGTTCTTGGGAAAAATTCAACATCACGAATGTTAGAAATTCCAGTCAAGTACATTACCAGCCTTTCAAAGCCCAGTCCATAGCCTGAGTGGATATTTGTTCCATACCTTCTTGTGTCAAGGTACCAAGCATAATCTTCTTCTTTAAGTCCCAATTCTTGTATTCTCTTCCTTAAAACGTCAAGTCTTTCTTCCCTTTGACTGCCTCCGCAGAGTTCTCCAATTCCAGGCACAAGCAGGTCAACCGCAGCGACAGTTTTTCCATCATCATTCAAACGCATATAGAAGGCTTTGATGTCTTTAGGATAATTTTTTAAGAACACAGGCTTTTTAAACACCTCTTCTGTTAAATATCGCTCGTGTTCTGACTGCAAATCCATCCCCCACGAAACAGGAAAAACAAACTTATCTTTAACCTTTTCTAAAATCTTAATAGCCTCGGTGTAGTCAAGACGCTCAAACTTATGGCTTGCTACATTTTTTAGCCTTTCAATAAGCCCTGTGTCTACAAATTTATTTAAAAATTCAAGTTCATCTTTGCACTCGTCAAATATATAGTTAATCACATACTTAACCATTTCTTCTTCATTATCCATAAGTCCTTCAAGATCGCAGAAGCACATTTCTGGCTCCATCATCCAAAACTCAGCTGCGTGACGAGAGGTGTTGGAGTTTTCTGCTCTAAAAGTTGGGCCAAAGGTATAAGTCTTACCAAAGGCGTGAGTTATAGTCTCTTCGTGAAGTTGCCCTGAAACGGTTAAAGATACCTTTTTGCCAAAAAAGTCTTGACTATAATCAACTTTCCCATCTTTTTTAGGCAATTTATCAAGGTCAAGAGTTGTAACTTGGAACATCTCGCCTGCCCCCTCACAGTCATTTGAGGTTATAATTGGCGTATGCACATAAACAAAATTACGCTCATTAAAAAACTTATGGATGGCAAAAGAAGCTACAGAGCGAATTCTAAACACAGCGTTAAAGAGATTACCCCTTGCTCTGATTGTAGGGATACTTCTTAAAAACTCTATCGTATGCCTTTTCTTTTGCAGTGGATAATCGTTATCAGCTGAGCCTAAGATAGTTACCTTATTTGCATTAATCTCAAAAGGTTGCTGAGCTGAAGGTGTAACAACCACCTTTCCCTTTACGCAAAACGATGTTCCAACATTTTCTTTTACAATGTCATCATAGTTGCCAATCTTATTTCTTTCAACAACAATTTGTGCACTTTTAAAAGCTCCGTCATTTAGCTCAATAAAGGCAATGTTTTTACTATCTCGGATAGTTCTAGCCCAGCCACAAACGATAATTTCTTGGTCTGCATAATCGTTATAAGTTTTGTTTAAATCACGAATTTCAATTCTTTTCATAATTTCTCCTAAAAATATAATATTTATGGTGTTAAACGCTCGGGCCCTCTAAAGATAAACATTGTCTCTTTAAGGTTTGGAATATCAAGCAAGTTCATAGTAACTCTGTCAACGCCTAAACCAAAGCCACCGTGTGGCAGACAGCCATACTTGAAAAACTGCAGATAAAATTCTACATCTTTAGCAAGCCCAATCTCCTCTGCTTGTTTTTTAAGAATTTCATAACGGTGTTCTCTTTGAGCGCCAGTGGTAATTTCAACACCCTTCCAAATAAGGTCGTAGCCTTGAGGTACGCAGTCTTTTCTAAGATGATAGAAGGCTCTCTTTTTTGCTCCAAAATCAGTCACAAACAAAAATTCACTATCAAAAGCGTCTTTTGAAAACTGTCCGCAAAGTTTTTCTGCCTCAGTTGACAGGTCATCCTTTTCTTCCTCTGGGCAAGAGTAACCATATCTTTTTTCTAGCTCATTATATAGGTCAGCAAGCTTAATTCTAGGGAAAGGCAATTTTGGAACAACAATATCTACTCCAAACACCTGTTTAATTTCTTCGCCATATTTTTTATTTACCACCTCTAACGCATAGGCTAAAAGTTCTTCTTCCAATTTCATAATATCTTCATAACTTTCAATGCCAGAGACTTCAACGTCAAAGCTTGTAAACTCGGTTGCGTGCTTTCTTGAGTGAGATTTTTCTGCACGAAAGACTGGCCCAACCTCAAATATTTTACCCAGTCCTCCCGCCATAGCCATTTGCTTATAGAACTGAGGACTTTGTGCCAGATAAGCAAAGGTATCAAAATATTTAACTTGAAAAACTTCAGAGCCTGACTCAGAGGCTGTGGCAATCAGTTTTGGAGAATGAATTTCAGTAAATTCATTGTTGAGCAAGTACTCTCGCAGTGCATTTATAAAAACCGTTTGTACTTTAAAAAGCAATAGATTTTTCTCTTGCCTTAAGTCAAGCCAGCGATAATCAATCCTTTGGTCAATACTGCTTTCAGGTCCGATAGGATATGCTTCAGCCGTGCTAGTTACTTCCACTCTCTTTGCCAGCACTTCTTGACCGCCCATTTTGACATATTCACTTTTAACAAGCTCGCCCTCAACCATAACCGTTGCACCAGTCAAGAGATGAGAAAACACCTCTCCAACCTCTGGATAGGCGATTTTATCGACTGTGACCTGAATTTTTCCTGAAAAATCTCTTAGCACGATAAACTGGATATTTTTTTTATCTCGTACAGTTTCAATCATACCTTGAAATTTAACGTTACCCTCTTGCAATTTTGAAATTTGTGGTGTCATAATCTCCTCCTTAAATTGCATTAAAATAAAAAATCCTAATGCAAATATACTTTACATTAGGACGAATAAACATATCCGCGGTGCCACCTAATTTGTCAAATGACCACTTATTTTTTAATTTTCAAACTCCAAAGTGTCTTTCATTTTACCCTGACAGCAATTTACACCCATCATTGCCTCTCTGTAGTCTACAAGTAAAACTACTCTCTTTTTCAACATTTGATAGACTTATTATATTCATTCAAAACGCAATTGTCAAGAAAATTTTACCTTTTTACTATACAAAAAAAGATCAAGCACTTTTGCTTAATCCTTTTTATTCTGTTTTTTTTGATGATTTTGTTTGTTTGTCAGGTTTAGGCTCACTCTCGCCACTGCTAATTGTTTGCTCGGATTTTAACTCAGCATTGCTATCTTTAAGCGTACTAGCCTCTTGCTTAATTTCTGTTGGCGTGTCAGCAGTCTCTTCTTTAAATACAGTGTAGATTGCATAAGCATCAATTGAAAGATAGCCTTTTTTATTATCAGTACCTGTTTCAATAG
Source organism: uncultured Bacillota bacterium (assembly GCA_949296805.1). GTDB lineage: Bacteria > Bacillota > Clostridia > Christensenellales > UBA1242 > Caccovivens. The sequence continues at coordinate 46,845 of CASFPO010000045.1, forward strand.
TTACAATTTTTTTATCTTCCTCAAGATGCAAGTCAATAATTGTGCCATACACTCCGCTTGTTGTTAAAACCTTATCTCCCCTCTTTAAAGAATTAGTTTGCTCCTGCACCTTTTGTCTTTCTTTTTTATTCCTAAAATACATCAGCACTGGATAAAGAATGATTAATACAACAATCAAAACGATTAATACTATTTGAGTTGGCTCTAGATCCATTTTACCTCCTATAGACAAAACTGTTTGTCGTAAGATAGTCTAACATAAATATATTTGATTTCAAAATAAATTTAACTATATTTTTTTGGTTTTTATTTCATTTTCAAGTCTTTCGATAAAATCCGACAGCTTTAGCCCTGATTTATTTTCAAAGCCTCTACCTCTTATAGATATGGTATTATTCTTTTCTTCCTCATCTCCAACGATAATAAGATAAGGGATTTTCATAAAAAGGGCTTCTCGTATCTTGTATCCTATCTTTTCATTTCTAAGGTCACTTGTAACACGCAAACCTTTATCAAATAACTCTTTTTGAATTTTTTCGGCATAGTCGTTGTTTCTTTCAGTTAAAGATAGTACCCTAACCTGCTCAGGTGCAAGCCAAAGCGGAAAGGCACCTGCAAAGTTTTCAATAAGCATACCCATAAATCTTTCTAAAGAGCCATAAATAACTCGGTGTATCATAATTGGTCTATGTTTAGAGCCATCTTCTCCAACATACTCAAGTTCAAAGCGTTGAGGAAGTTGAAAGTCAAGTTGAATTGTTCCGCATTGCCAAGTTCTACCTAGAGAGTCTGTTAAATGGAAGTCAATCTTTGGCCCATAAAAAGCTCCATCGCCTTCATTGACTACATAGTCAAGCTTTAATTCATCAAGTGCATTTTTAAGTCCGTTTGTAGCCATTTCCCAATCTTCGTCACTGCCCATACTGTTTTCTGGTCTTGTAGATAGCTCTACGTGATAGCTAAGATTAAATACCTTATACACCTTGTCAATTAGCGACACAACGCCTTTAATTTCATCTTTAATCTGACTTGGCATCATAAAGATATGAGCATCATCTTGAGTAAAGCATCTAACTCTTAAAAGTCCGCCAAGTTCTCCTGACTTTTCGTATCTATGCACAATACCAAGCTCGCCAAGTCTTAAAGGTAACTCTTTGTATGAGTGAGGTTCATTTTTATAAACCAAAACACCGCCTGGGCAGTTCATCGGCTTGATTGCATATGTCTCATCATCTATAATAGATGTGTACATATTATCTTTGTAGTGGTCCCAGTGCCCTGAAGTCTCCCAAAGATGACGATTGAGCATAATAGGCGTCATAATCTCCTTGTAGCCAGCCTCTCTGTGCACTTCTCTCCAATAATCAATCAAAAGATTTCGCACAATCATACCATTTGGAAGATAAAATGGAAAGCCAGGCCCTTCTGGAGAAATCATAAAAAGCTTAAGCTCTTTGCCGAGCTTTCTGTTATCTCTCTTTTTTGCTTCTTCAAGCATATTGAGATAGTCGGCAAGTTCTTTTTTAGTCTTAAAAGCATAGCAGTATACTCTTTGAAGCATTTTATTTTTTTCATCGCCACGCCAGTAAGCACCATTTACACTATGGATTTTAAAACCAAAATTTTGCAATCTTCTAGTACTGTCTACATGAGGTCCACGACAAAGGTCAAAAAAGTCATCTCCTGTGTAGTATAGTGAAACTTCTTCGCCTTGTGGCAATTCACTTATAATCTCGCTCTTATACTCATTATCTTTAAATAGTTTTAATGCCTCTTCTTTAGAGACAACTTTTCTAGTAAATTCTTCGCCTTTGTTGATGATCTCTTTCATTCTCTTTTCAATTTTATCAAAATCGTCTGGAGTGATTGAGTAGTTAAGGTCAATATCATAATAAAAGCCATCATCTATTGCAGGTCCGATAGTGAGTTTTGTGCTTGGATATAACTGCATAATCGCCTTTGCTAGAATGTGAGCTAGAGAGTGCCTTGCCTTCATTAATTCTTCATCTTTTTCTCTTTTAATTTCCATAATTTTCTCCTTTTTAAAACAAAAAAATCGTCCCATAAATTTAAGGACGACTAAATATAACCGTGGTTCCACCTTAATTGCATAAAAATGCCACTCATTTTGCACCTTATCATCATAGCAGTGGTTTCAATATCATTTTAGCCAAGATTTTTCACCAGCCAATCTTTCTCTAAGCGCATCAAATGTATCTACTTGTCTACTACTAAAGGATATACTACATATATATCAAAAAAAAATTATTTTGTCAACTATAAAATCAATATTTTTTGTAATTAATACATTTTTTCTTTTGGCACATATGAAATTTTGGAGTTTGTATTGTTGATAGTTATTCTTTCTTCAAAAAGTCTTTCTAAAAGGTCGATGGCGCTACTGCTTTCACTAAAGTATAAATTGATTTTTTGCGGAGATAAATCTATAACAGAGGAGACTATTGCCTCTTCACTAAACACCTTGTTTTGATACAGTCCTTCATTTAAGGTAAAGATTTTATAGCCATCACTATCTTTAACTACACTGATTTCATCTTCGCAAATATCTAAATTATCCACTAAAAACTTAAGCAAGTCAATAAAGCTGTCTGAGGAGATTAAATAGTCACTATTGTCATTTGACAGCGTTACAAGCTCTGCCCACTTTTCTTGCAAAGCCTTTAATCTAAAATGATAAAATGATTCAATAAAAAAATCGTGTTTAAGCTCCAAACTTTTCTTAACAATAAATTTATCTGTTTCTTTATCAAAATTAAGTAAGGCTTTTTTAAAGGCGAGCAAGCCTATCTTGTCTTGTCTAGGAAAGATCAAATAATTATCTAAAAAAGCCATTTTAAAGCTAGTGCAAATGATTTCAATAATACACGAGGATATTAAAATTTTTGTCTTTTCAATATAAGCCTTATCTACTGCTACCAATATAGAAATATATCCGTTCTCTTCATTTGAGGTTATAATTCCTTGCATATCCTCTATAGAATTTGAAAGGGTTTGAAATAGCACATTGGCAATTGCATAGTTTTCAGATTTGATGTTAAGCGAAATCTCCCACATAAATTCTCCTTACTATGATATTCTATGCAAGGTTAAAAAAAATACACTTAGAATTTTAAATTTAAAGTAAATAATTTGACAAATAATAAAAAAATATTGATAATTAATATATAAAAGAGGTAGAGAATGAAAAAGTCAGTTAAAATTTTGCTATCCTTGTTATGTTTGTGCCCTATAGTTTTGCTTACTGCATGTGGAGATTCAACCTATTATGTTATAAATGTATCCTCTAGTGACGATACCATAGGTACTTTTTCAAACAATCGCTCTAACAATCCAAGACAACTAGAGGGTACATCTATCACATTAACTGCAATAGAAAAAAATTTAGATGAAAATCCTTTTATTTGCTGGGTAAAAGATAATAATACCGTTGTTTCTACAGAACGTCAATTGCAAATGACCTATTCAAGTCAAACAGCAGGCAATTACACCGCAGTTTTTGAAGAAAGCCCTTCAGGGATGATGTATACAGCAGTCGACTACTTAAATATTAATAATCCAAGCTATAATGGAGCAAGTTTTACTTTATATTACTCAAATCGAGGGAGTGATATTTATGTTGAACTTGAAAGCGGAAGTTTTTCTTCTGAGGGCGAGTATTTATCCTCGCATATGGCAGTGTTATATCTTGGCGGTGCTGGAACAATGGCTAATTATCAATATAATTTTAAAATAGATATAACTTTGGCAGAAGAAACAATCTCCTTAGAAAGTCAAACCATCCTATCTAACAACAGCTTTAATGGTACTAGCACAACTTTAATTAATTTTAGTAATGATAATATTGAAATATCAATGTCACTAGAAAAACTTAATAACAGTTTGTACTCTGTTGTTTAAAAATTTGTTGAAAAAAATAAAAGAAGGTCAACAACCTTCTTCTATTTTTGGCTGAAAACTATTTGCAGTCTTTAGCTGAACCAGACTTAGAACCGCAACCCTTAGCTTCTTTAGATGCCTCTACACTCTTTGCAGATTTTGACATCTTGCCACTTTTGGCTTTTCCCATTTTGGAATTTTTACCAAACATAGTTTTCACCTCCTGTATTCAAGGTTTTATACCTTGTAATTACATTATGGCTAAAAATTTTGATTTTATACATTTTTAAATTTTTTAATAGAAATATTTAAAAAATATTACTTAGAAAAGCACCAAAATCTTAAATTATACACAAAAAAAGTGAACTCTTTAAAGTTACTTAACTTTTAAAGTTCACTTTTTGAAATTTTTTTATTTTTTTGTTGTTTTTTTCTTACCAGCAACCGAAGCTGTCTTTGCTGAAGTTGAAGCTTTTGTTGTTGTTTTCTTTTCTGCTTTTTCTTTCTTTTCTTCTTTTTGAGCTTCTTCAAGCAGGTCATAGTACTTATCAAAAACTGCAATTGCTATTTCTTCATCTTCCTCAACTTTAATAATAGAATTGCCATCTTTATCTTGGTCAACAACAAACACGATAGCCTCATCATCGCCTATTCCCTCTATTTTATCAAGAGGTTTAAGCACGCAGTATAGCTTTTTCTCTTTTCTTACCTCGTAAGGAATAACTGCAACTTGTTCAAAAGTTAATTGTTTGCCAGCTTCATCCACTAGTACGATTGGATCTTTATTATCTTGATCAAGTAAAACATCAAGAATATCTAAAGGCTTTAATTGTTCTTTATCATTTTTTTCTACCATAATTAGTTCCCCTTTTTTGAATTAATAAATGTTTGCAAAATTATCTGTGCTGATATTTTATCTATGAGTTCCTTACGCTTTTCCCTTCGCACCCCGCTTGAGATTAAAATATCTTCTGCTTCAGCCGAGGTTAAGCGCTCATCAATAAAATATACTTTTACACCAGAGTAGCTTTCGAGTTTTTGCCCAAATTCTCTATGAATTTTTGCTCGCTCTCCTTCACTGCCATCCATATTAATCGGAAGCCCTAAAGCAACTTCATCAACATCGTTTTCTTTAATAATCTTATCTAGATGTTTTAAAGTTTCTTCCTCTCCCCGATTTTGATAGACTTCATATGGACTAGAGATTATACACAACAAATCGCTTAATGCAATGCCTATGCGTTTATCTCCATAATCTACTCCCATTTTTCTATGCTTTTGCATTACATCTCCACCCTAAGTATAACTTTTAAAATTTTTTTAGTCAAACAAATTAATAAAAAATATTGATTTATATCAATCTTTAATCTAAATATTTTAAAATTGGCATAAGAGAAGTAGTATTTAAAATACATTCTTTCCAAATTGTCTTATTTTTATAATCGGTATCTTCAGGATTTATGCATACCGTTTTCACACCGCATTTATATACATCTTCATCATTTATGCTATTTCCAAAAAAGACAACTTCGTCTGGAGAGAGGTTTAACATTTTAATTAATATATTTGTATATTGGCTTTTATCTTCAACGAAATGCTGTAGCTTTGTTATCTCCTCTACAACACCGTCATCATCAAAAATTAATTCTTGAGCCTCTATCTTATAGATATATTTTAAGCAATCTTTTAAAAGGATTTCAATAATATTTTTTATTCCGCCAGACAAAATCACTATTTTCACTTTTTGTGTGAATAAACTTTCCATAACTTTTTTACAGTCATCTATTAATTCTGTATCTTCAGCAATACTTTCAAGCAACTTTTGTGTTACTTTTTCTTCACGATAAACTTTTATTACCTCATTTGCCCATTGGTTATAGTCTATTAACTTTTGCTTATATTTTTGGTATAAAATTTCATCATCACTTTGTCTACCGATTTTAGCCCAAATTCTTGCCCAGCTATTAGGATGAAGATTGGGCTTTGTCAAGGTTCCGTCAAAATCAAAAATAACTAGTTTTGTTTTCATTTTTTCTCCTATTTACAATCGTACAAACTTTCTCCTTCGCCCATAGAAACAATAAGTGGTACTTTCAGCGATGCAACATTTTCCATTGAGTCTTTTAAAATTTTTTTTACAACATCCTCTTCGCCTGGATAGGTATCTATAATAAGCTCATCGTGGATTTGTAGTATTAGCTGGCTTCTTAGCCCTTTTTCACTTAAAGTGTTTGATACCTTTATCATAGCAAGTTTAATAATATCAGAGGCTGTGCCTTGAAGAGGCATATTCATAGCGACTCGTTCGCCAAAAGTTCTTATATTATATTTTGAAGATTTGATTTCTGGAATTTTGCGAATTCTGCCAAATTTTGTGATAGCATAGCCATTTTCTTTGGCAAAGTCAACATTCTGTTTCATAAATTCCTTAACTTTTTTATATCTAGTAAAATAAGAATTTATGTACTTTTTGGCACTGTCAATAGTTATTTTGATATTTTGTGATAGCCCATACTCACTTATACCATAAATAATTCCAAAATTTATAGCTTTTGCCTCTCTTCTTTGCTGAGGCGTAACTTTGTCAATATCTACATTAAATATTTGCGAAGCCGTCAAACTATGTATATCTTTTCCTTCCTTATAAGAAGCAATCAGTTCCTCTTCGCCCGACATATCAGCAAGAAGGCGTAATTCAATCTGATTATAATCGGCTGAGATAATTTTTCCACCCTCAAACTTAGAGACAAATATTTTTCTTAAATTTTTGCCATAGCTATCTCTTGTTGGGATATTTTGTAAGTTAGGTTCACTACTAGATAATCTTCCAGTGCTAGTTAATGTTTGATTAAAAGTAGTATGAATTATATCCCCGCTTTCTTCAATTAGCCTTTCATAAACATCAATATAGGTATTTTTAAGTTTGGCAAATTTTCTATAAGAAAGGATATCTTCAACTAGCGGTATATAGCGAAGTTCTTCCAGTACATCAGCCTTTGTAGATTGCCTTTTATTATTAAAAGGCTTTATCCCTAACTTATCAAACAATATATGTGCCACTTGTTTTGGTGCATTTATATTGAATTCTTCGCCAGCTTCTTTGTAAATACTTTTTGTAAGCTCTTCTAGTTTTTCGCTATATTCTCTATCAAGGTCGAAAAGTCTTTCCTTGTTTACTCTAAAGCCCTTACACTCCATATTAAACAATATTTCAATTAAAGGTTTTTCAATATTTTCATAGATAAAGGTTAATTTATTTTCTTCCAGTTTTTTTATTAAAGATAAATAATAATTTTGGTAGTCAGACAACAAAAATTTATTATTTTGCTTTAATCCAGCATTGATGATATAATCTCCAACTGATAAGTCAAAATAATTTTTAAGAGTAATGTTATATTTTGCAAGCAGATGCATATCTTGTTTTGCTGAAGCAGTAATTTTTAAAATTTTTTCATCCTCAAATATTGGTTTAAGTGCAAACATAACTTCATCAATATCAAGCCCATCGCTAAAGATATCAAAAGTTTGCTCTAGAAAATAGATGTTATTTTGAAATAAAAATTCTAGACTTTGCAGATTATAGCAAAAAATATCATTTGTGAAATCTTTAAATTTTGCGATATTTTCTTTTGTTAATTTAATCTTTTTATATAAAGGAATATCATTTTGACTTAAGTCCTCACTAAATAACGACTTGTTGTTGAGTAAAGAAGTAAAATCCATTTCAGAAAAGAAAGCATAGACATTTTTTGTGAATGGAAAAACAACTTTGCACTCCTCTAAATTAAAATCAATCTTGCAATCGGTTTTAATTGTTGCAAGTTGTTTTGATAGATACGCCATATCCTTATCACTTACAAGTTTTTCTTTTAATTTAGGTCTTAAATTGTCAAGATGATTGTACAGATTGTTTAGGTCGCTATACTGTCCTATAAGCTCTATTGCTGTTTTTTCTCCAATACCTTTTACGCCTGGGATATTGTCAGACACATCGCCCATCAAGGCTTTTAAGTCAATAACTTGTTTTGGCGATATTTGAAATTTACTTTGAATATTATTTATATCAACCTTGTCAACTTCGCTCACTCCCTTTTTAGTGAGCCATATCGATGTATTTTGGTCAATCAGTTGCAATAAATCTTTATCTCCAGAGAGAATAATTTTATCGCAGTCACATAGGTTTGAAATTGAGCCGATTATATCATCAGCCTCAATTCCAGACTCCTCTATCGTTTTGATTTGCATAGTTTTAAGCATTTCTTTAATCAACGGGAATTGCGAAAGTAATTCCTCAGGAGTAGGTTTTCTTTGCATTTTATATTCTGAGTAAAGTTTGTTTCTAAAGGTTGCTCTTGCGTGGTCAAAGGCTATTACAATATGAGTGGGCATTAGCTCAGTAATAATTTTTATCAATATATTTGCAAAGCCAAAGACGGCACCAGAGGGTTGACCTTTATGATTGGAAAGGAAAGGAAGGGCATAAAATGCTCTGTTTGCTATACTATTTCCATCAACAATTAACAGTTTATTTTTCATAATCATCCTTTTATTAAACACCAAAGAGCGACCTAAATACATCCGGAATAGCAAGTGTCAAAATTAAAACAATAATAGCGATTATCAAAATAACAAAAAAGATTATTTTAAGAGGATTGCCAATAAAATTGATAACCGCATAGACAAGAGCAATACACAGCCCGCCGTAGACTGAAATATAATACTCAACACCCGACCTTGCTCCTACAATATTAACATAACAGAGAAACCCAATATAGATTACAGTTATTATAGCTAAGACAAAATATAAAATTGACTTCATTTATAACCTCGTAATAAACATTTTTGACAAAGTTTAACAAATATATGCAAATATATAATGTTATGATAGGCAAAAATAATTTAATTATTTATATTTTCTTCGTTTGTTGATAAGTCAGCTTTATTTCTTTTTAGCAAAATTTTATTCATTCGTGCGTTATGTTTTTCTTTATTTTTAAGAGGTTTAATCTTTTTTAATTTCTTTTCATTTGCTTTTTTTAATTTTTTCTGTTTTCTTTTATTTTTTCTTACTAGCTTTTTAGGGATTGTGCCATCATCAGGCATACTAACAAGAAGAGAATCTGGATTTGCTAATATGTCGTTGCAGAGTTTTAAGCATTTTCCCATATAAAAGCCATCTGCAATACGCTCATCAAGGCTCATACCTAAATTTAAAAATTTACCTATCTTAAGTTCTTTGTTATTTTCTACATACGGTTCCATCTTTTCTTTGCCCATAGAAACAAACATTGAGGTTGTTCCAAAGTTATATAGATGATGATAGATATGACCTATTTTGATAGATTTTAAATTTGTTAAAAAACAACTTGTATGAAAAGGACTAGCGCTGACGAGACCTTTAGTGAGCATACCATGCCTATCTAAAAATCTAAATAAAGCCATTGCCCATCGAAACATAAAATCAGGCAGTTTAACTAGTTTTCCAGCAGTTTTGGTGGTTTTATGCACAGTACCCTCTTGAGTATTAAGTGCAATCTCTTTATCCACAATTTCTTTTATTTCAGGCAAACTTTCTTTACCTGTAAACATAAATTTAAGGGTAATATCTTCGCCTTCTTCTTCAAGTTTTTTCTTTATATCCATAGATACACTTATGTAATTGCGTTGATAGATTGACCCTCTCATTATAAAGCGGTTTAATTTAGGCTTAGTATAAAGCACCCTTACAAGTGTAGCAATAACAACGTGCATATAGTTATAGCTTACACCATTTCTTCTCTCCCGTGCAATAAATTCATCAAGCTTTTCGCAAGGTACTTTTACTGTTGTATAATTTACAGCGTCAATTCGCTGAGGCATAAAAAATGGCTCTGCTTTATCTATTATATTTAAGTGTTTAACCTTTTTTCCATCACATCTATGACCGAACATAATTATTTATCTCCTCTAAACTTTTTTCTTACTAAATTTTTTTCTTTTCCATTTTGTCCAGGCTGATAATAAATCCTATCCTTTAAAGAATCTGGCATATATTGTTGCTTTACATAACCGCCATAGTCATGCGGATATTTGTATGAGCCATGCCCATCCTTGTTGGTGCTTGGATGATTTTTAAGATGATTTGGAACTTTATTATCAGTAAAATCAATTGCATCTTGCTTTGCCAAATTTAACGCTTTGATTACAGAGTTTGATTTTTCAGCCTCACAAACATAGATAATTGCATGGGTTAAAGGTATAAGCCCTTCAGGAACACCCATTTTTTCTACAGCATACATAGCACTTGTGGCAAGAAGCACAGCATTTGAGTCTGCCATACCTACATCCTCAGACGAGTGAGCGACAAGGCGTCTTGCAATTATCATAGGGTCACAACCTGCGTTTATCAGCCTTTGAGAATAATACAAAGCACCTTCAACATCACACCCTCTAAGGCTTTTGCAAAAGGCTGACAAAAAATCATAATACATATTTTCATCCATAGATAAAGCTTTTTTATCTGTAGACTGTTCTGCAGTTTTTAAATCTATATGTATACCTTGCTTTTTGTCTATGGCAGTGGTCATAACCGCAAGCTCAAGAGAGTTAAGTGCATTTCGCAAATCTCCACCCGAGGCATAAGCAATATAACTAAGCGCATCTTCATCACATTTGACAGGCAAATTACCAAGTCCGTTTTCTTTATCTTGCAAAGCCCTATTTAATGCTTTTTTTATATCTTGAGATGTTATAGGCTTAAATTCAAACACCCTACATCTTGATACAATCGCTCGTGTCATTGAAGTGTAAGGATTTTCAGTAGTTGTACCAATAAAAAAAATTGAGCCATCTTCTATTGCTTCAAGCACACAATCTGATTGAGCCTTATTCCACCTATGGCACTCATCAAGGATTAAAAAGGTATCAGTGTTAAACATCGCTTTATCTTGTCTTGATCGTTCAATAATCGCTTTTGCCTCACTCACACCACTTGTAACTGCATTGATTTTAACATATTTTGCATTCAAGGTGTTTGCAATAATATTTGCCAAGGTGGTTTTGCCAGTTCCGGGAGGTCCATAAAAAATACAACTACCAAGCGTGCCATATTTGATAGCTCTGTAAAGTAATGAATTTTTACCTACTATATGCTCTTGCCCTACAAAGTCCTCAAAACTTTTAGGTCTCATTTTTTCGGCAAGCGGAACTCTCTTTGTATTTTCCATACATTTTTATTTTACAATACTAGCCAGTAAAAGACAAGTAAATTTCATTATTTTTATTAAAAATTTCTTCTGTTAAAAGAGTATAATTAAAATACTTAACTTTATCAGCAAACATATAACAAGCGTTATTGTGAACAATAAATACCCTTTTCCACCTATTATTTCGGTATAATTTAACCTCTTTTAAACCCTTAAAACCTTGATTTATCTGCTCTCCATTCTCCTGTTTTTTAATAATTTGAGAGCGAAGTTTTAGCCATTCATTTTCACTTTTTTCGTCAAAGTCATAATTTTGCCATTTTGAGTAGATTTTATAAGGCAAAGAGAAGTTAAAAAGCCTGTCAAAAGCTTTGTCGTGTGAAGTTATCTTTATATCAAAAATTTCATCCATTTTTGACTGTGAAAGTTCAAAGAAATTCTGCATATCATTGGGCGAAGAAAAACAATATTGACTATCTCCAAAATTAAAATAGAACTTTTTCGTTTGAAGTGATAATAAGGATATAGTGCATTTTACGTTTATACAAGCATAGGTACAACTATCAATCCCATTTAAGTTTGAAAAACATATTTGAGCATTTTTAAAACTATAGTTAAAATATGCTTTTTGTTTGTTTGTAAGATTAGTAATCTCTATAAAATTATTACATTTTTTAAAAAAATAGTAACCTCGTGGAAGAGGAATATTAATTTCAATATCCGCTTTAGCTAGTAGTTTGTTTGTATTTGTTAGATTTAAAATATAATTTTTCCCATTTAATAAAAAATTTTTTACTTGCACTGCTATGCCATTTTGCATAATCTTTTTACTAAAAAAGTATGGTTGCCAGTCAAGGTTAATTTCATTATTATTAAATTTAATATACTCTTTATTCTCTATCTTGGCAAAATCACTATGGACTAAATAGTTTATATTTAAGGCCTCTAAAGTGTGTCTTAAAGTCTCTCCTATCTCGTTTTCTAAAAGAATATAGGTATTTTTTAATAACTTTATTTTTCTATTTGACACAATAGGCTCCTTTGCTAAAATCAAATTAAAATTAATTTTCTTTTTAGCGTTTAAAAATGCTTTAAAAAACAATTTATCAAGAGGTTTTTGATAGATAAATATAGGCAGGGTCACATCAATGCCTATAGCGTCAAGCAATGAAAAGTCAATATTGGCAGTTGTTACATTTGGTGCGTTAAATTTTACCTTGTTTATTATAAGATTTTCTATCTTTTCTAAATATTCTTTTTTGTTCATAACTTTGTTATTGCCAGTTATGGTTAATTTTAATCATAAAAAAATGACTAGTTATGTAACTAGTCAGTTATGCTATAAGCCGAGTTCTGTATTAGACAATCATCTATCTAGACTTATTGTTGCCAATAAGTTCAAGCGGTTCGTTCAGGGCGTGAGAGAACGCACATAATGCCCTTTTGACCTTGCATCAGGTGGAGTTTACAGAGCCTTAGTTATCTCTAGCTAAGCGGTAGTCTCTTACACTACCTTTCCATCCTTACCTAAATATAGGCGGTTTATTTCTGTTGCACTATTCCTAGGGTCGCCCCCGCCGACCGTTAATCGGCACCTATGTTCTCTTGATGCTCGGACTTTCCTCATCAATTTGATGCGATTGTCTGCATAACAATCATATTATACCATATTTTACAAAAGTTGTCAATTATCCTACTGTAAAAAGGGTTTTTATTTTACTATTTTTTCTGTCTTGATAAAGAGCTCTAAGGTTTCCATCTTGAGAAATCTTAATAGCAATTCCATATTTTGATAAAGTAGTCGCAGCGGCAAGCCTGCCCCCTCCTTCACTACCCGCTTCAATTTTCAAAATAGCACCCACTGCAATAATAGTTCCATCACTATCAATAACAGTAGCACCATCCATACTAACAAGCTCCTGTCTTAACTTTCTACTTAATTCGTGAAAAGGTTTGCCTGATATTATCTTTCTTAAACATTCAGCTTTCACGCACTTTTGCTCTTTTAAAAAGGTTTGATAAGGTACATTATATACAGCCTCAACAGAAGAAAGTGATTGCAGATTATAAAGCTTTCCCGCATCTTCAAGTTCTTGCTTCTTTTTTATTTCAAAATATTTTTCATCTAAGATGTCGTGTGCGTTAATATGAGTTAAAGCCCCCTCTACTGCATCTTTATTTAAGTATACAATGCACCCTCCACTATAAGCAAAAGAGGTATCAAGAGCGGTATAGTAGACCGACCGTCTAATATCTTTTAAGGAGTAATTGCCTCTATAAGATAATAGTTGAATAACCTCTTCGTGTGAGTAGACATTCCATACACCCATTCTCTTTGAAAATAGAAGCTCTTTATTTTTAAAGATTAAAAAGTCTCCATTTTGAGTGAGTACAATACCAGTTCTTTTTTCATTGCAATATCTTGCTACCATTTCAAACTCATAAGGTGCAATGCAAACCAGTTTTTTTACTCGATTCATCTGCACGTAACCTAAAAGGTTGCCTTTCTTATCAAATTCTATATATGAGTCTATTCCGTCAGAAAGAAGAGCGAAAAAGTCTTTATTTATAATTTCGTTATAAGAGATTGATTCTGGGAGTTCTGAATTATCAACGCCTGTATTTATAATAATGCCTATAGCTACTTTGCGACCTTCATAAGTTCTTGTTGCCCACCTGCCCAGTTCGCTTATAACACCAAACATAACATTTGCCGTATCATTATCACTAATAGAAAGGCAAATAGACTTTTCGATAGCGTTTTTTTGTAGCACAGAAATATAGCTCTCGTCATCCAAACTCAGTTGAGAGATTTGATTAATTTCATTTAAAATTGATTTTAGCAGGTTTACCTCAAACGTTTGGAAAGGTTGTCCTCTTTTAAGGATAAGTCTATATTCATCTGTTTTAGAGGGTTTAATTAAAAGTGAGCTTCTGCTTCCAAAAGCTACTTCGCTATCTCTAGAAGATGATTCTTCTTCGCCTTCAATAAAAGAGCCTGTAAAAAGTGGCAAAATCAATTTGTTTACAACTTTATAAAATTCTGATTTATCCATTAAAACTCCTAACACCACCAAAAACTCAAAAAAAATACAGCAAAAAACAACTAATTTTTTTATTAGTATATAATATTTTTTGCATTTAGCAAAATTTTTTATAATTTTTTACAATTTTTTTTAATTTTTTTCTTTTTCTTCGTCTTTTTTTAAGAGATTTTTTTGTAATAACTTTATAACTTTTGTCTCTATCCTTGAAATGTATGACCTTGATATATTAAAAATCTCAGCCACTTCTTTTTGTGTTTTTATTTCATAACCACATATGCCATAGCGATATTTGATTATTTCTCTTTCCATTGGCGAAAGATATTTATCCATAGCTTTTTCAACATCCTTCATAAGACAGCCAACTTCCACTTGATGAAAAACCTCGTCCTCTGTTTCTGCGGGAATAAGATTTGCAAGTTCCATTTCATCACTGTCAGTCTTAGGAGCAAGCATTGAGTTAATAGAAATAACATCTTTATGTTTTCTATTAGCTCGAATTAGCATAAGAATTTCATTTTCAATACATCTTGAGGCATAAGTTGAAAGCAAAACACCTTTAGAATCATCAAAACTATCTACCGCCTTAATAAGACCTATAGTTCCCACAGAGATTAGGTCATCAGCCTCTAAAGAATTGCTATACTTTTTTACAATATGTGCCACTAGCCTTAAATTATGATTTATCAAAGCCTCTCTTGCGTTTTTATCTCCCTGTTGGAGTTTTTTTATATATTCAAGCTCTTCTTCTTTAGTTAAAGGTTTTGGAAAACCTTGAATAGTACTTACAAAAGAGGTGAAACAGCAAATTTTACTAACAAATTTAGCAAAACTTTCATAAATCATATACACCGCCCTTTAAAGTGAAAGACCTTCACAATAATATTTGTATATGTTGAAAGTTGTCGAAATTTGCTTGTCTACTAAAAATATAACAGTCTTGTTTTAATAAAAAAAGCTTACAGAATGCAAGCATTTTAAAAATTACATAAAAAGAAGGCAAAAGATGTGTACCTTTGCCACTAATTAAACGTTAAGAATAGCTTTAACCTTTAAGTCCTTGAGCTTGACGAGGCATATTTTCTATGACTACATCATAAATCTCGCCAAGTGAAGCACAATACTCAAGCACTTTCCAAGGTGTATTTGTATGAAAATGTAATTTTAATACTTCATCATCGCCAACAACTAAAAGGCAATCTCCTTCTATATTATTTGCGATATATTCTCTTACCTGGTCATCAGATAAATCCTTCCCCTCAAGCAAAAGTTGAGTGTCAAATTTATAATTAATTTCTTCCAACTCTTCGTCCATTTTATTCTCCTTTTTTAAAAAAGATTGTCTATAAACTCATTATAATTAAATCTTTCAAGGTCATCCACACCTTCGCCCACGCCGATAAAAACTACTGGCAGATGGTAGTCTTTTTCAATAGCTACAACAACGCCACCTTTTGCCGTTCCGTCAAGCTTGGTTAAAATTATACCATCAATATGCACAAATTCATTAAACGCATTGATTTGGTTAAGGGCATTTTGCCCAGTTGTTGCATCAAGCACGATAAAATTGTATTTATGTGCCTCAGGATACTCACGGTTAATAACTTTGTCTATTTTTTTAAGCTCTTCCATCAAATTGGTCTTGGTGTGAAGTCTACCTGCAGTATCCACAAGCAGTACATCGGTATTTTTTGCTTTTGCACTTGAAATGCCATCATAGACAACCGCAGCAGCATCAGCACCTTCAGTATGTTTGATTATTCTTGTTTTAGTTCGATCAGCCCACTCAGATAACTGACTTGATGCAGCGGCTCTAAAGGTATCTCCAGCTACAAGCGTAACATCTTTCTTTTGATTTTTAAAATATTTTGATAATTTGCCTATTGTAGTTGTTTTGCCAACACCATTCACACCGATTATAGTGATTATGGCAGGATATTGCAAATTGATTTCGTCAAGCGAGGCAAACTCTTCCTTCAAAATAGTTTTAAGTTGATTTTTTACATCTTCGGCTGTTCTGATTTTATTTTTTCTAGCCTCAAGCCTTAAAGCCTCCACTATATCCATACTTGTTCTTACGCCAATATCACAAGAGATTAAAATGTCAGTAAGCTCATCATAAAAATCATCATCAAGCTGACCGTGACTTAGCAAGGCATCTATCTTTCGTGCGAGAGCTTCTCGTGTTTTTTTTAATGCATTTCCAATTTTTTTAAATATACCCATTTTAAACCTCCTGAGCGTGTTTGATAGCGTCAGACAGAAGAACAGATACAATTTTAGACACACCTTTCTCTTCCATTGTAACGCCATACAAAGCATCGGCATATTCCATAGTTGGCTTTTTGTGAGTTATAAGAATAAATTGTGTTTCTGAGGCAAGCTTTTTAAGATATTTATCTACAATTTCTACGTTAGAGTCATCTAGCGCTGCCTCAACCTCGTCAAACAAACAGAATGGCAACGGTTTAATTCTAAGAATGGCAAATATCACAGCCATTGCAGTTAAAGATTTTTCTCCACCTGAGAGTAAGGTCATATTTTGAATTTTCTTTCCAGGCGGTTGAGCGAATATTTCCACTCCCGACTCAAGAGGGTCACTTTCATCTGACAGGGCAAGTTTTGCTGTACCGCCACCAAAAAGTTCTCTAAAGGTAAGCTTAAAACTTTCATTAATACGATTAAGTTCATTGTTGAACTTTTCAATCATAATTCCTGACAAGTCTTTTATAATTTTATTTAAATCCTCCTGTGCTTTTTCAAGGTCCATAGCCTGACCATTAAGGTCATCATACCTATCAAGAAGGCTTTTGCAATCTTCAATCGCATTTACATTGACATAACCAAGAGCATTGATA
This sequence comes from uncultured Bacillota bacterium, assembly GCA_949296805.1. Lineage (GTDB taxonomy): Bacteria > Bacillota > Clostridia > Christensenellales > UBA1242 > Caccovivens. Next base: position 63,828 of record CASFPO010000045.1, read on the forward strand.
TCCTTTTTAAGCTTGCCTATTTCAGGCATTGCAACCTCAATATCAAAGTCAGCTCGTCTTAAATCTAAACAAGTGCTATAGGACAAAGAATATTCCTCATAAATTCTCTCCTGCATTTGCTCAAGCTCGGTGTCAACTTTAGACAAGTTCATCTCTTCTCTAAATTTTTTATCTTTTAAATTAGATAAATCTTCCATTAAAGAAGCCTTATTATTATCAAGCTCTTTGATTCTGTCAGAAAGTTTAGCCTTATCAGCCTCTACATTTGCTCGTTTGGAGATATGCTCTTCAAGTTCAACTTTCTTAGCGGAAGACGGTGCTGAGGCAAGCTTTTCTTTAATCATATCTTCGCAAGCTTGAATAAACTGCTCATTCTTTTCAATCTGCTCACTAAGATTAACCAAATTAAGCTTATATCTACCTAGATCATTGTCTAATCTGTCGATATCATTTTTAGCAGAATCAAGCTTTGTTTTTGTTTCAGCTATTTCCACCTTAACTGTTAAGATATTGTTATTTAACTGATCTCTTTGAGCCCTAAGTTTTTCAAACTTTTCTTTCTTTTCTTTAATAAGCTCATCAGCATCTATTTTGTTGCCTGACAGTGCACTCTCAATTTTTTCTGATTTTTCAAGCTCTTGACTGATAAGATTAAGTTTATTTTTAACGGTATTTGCTTCCATTTGGGCAACTCTATAGTTATCCTCAGCTCCCTCAACTATTGCCTTTACATTATTAAGTTTTTCTTTATCAGAGGCTATCTCAATCTCCAGTGCGTTCTTCTTGCTTGACAAACTATCAAGTTTTTCCTTTTGAGAGTTAAACTTTTGGTAACTTGAACTTGTCTCCTTGTTAATACTTTCAATCCTCTGTTCAAGTTTAACAATTTCGATTCCAAGAGTTTCGATTTCCCTCTCTCTTCCTATAAGGTTAGAGGACTCAGCTTTTTTACTACCGCCAGTTAGTGAGCCTTGAGGATTGACCACATCCCCATCTAGCGTTACTATCCTAAAAGCATAGCCACTAGACTTTGCAAGGTTAACGGCAGTGTTTAAATTGTCAACTATCACAGTATTCCCTAAAAGGTTGCTAACTACGTTTTCTATCTCTTTATTATAGTCAACAAGCGAACTTGCAAGTCCAAAACATCCAGGTTTGCCTAAAATCTGCCTTTCATCAAACGCTCGTCTTTTCATTGACGTAATCGGCAAAAAGGTAGCTCTACCAAAAGAGTTATCCTTTAAAAATTTGATTAACTTTTTAGCACCCTCTTCATCGTATGTGACTATATTTTGAACAGCTCCTCCAAGAGCTACTTCGATGGCTGTTTCAAACTTTTCAGGCACTTTTATAAGTGAGGCAACAACGCCAACAATAATATTTTTAATAGCTACATTCTTGTCGCTTTCTCTAAGCAGTTTTTTTACAGCATAAGAATAACCCTCATACTCATTTTGCAAATCAGTGAGCAATTTTTTTCTATTTTCATAAACTTTAATTTGAGTATTAATGTTAGCTTTTTCATTTTCAAGCTCTTTTATCTTTCTTTCCAAAAGATAGTTGCCACTAACAAGCTCCTCAAACTGCTTTTTTATTTCAGCAAGAGCTTGCTCTTTATTTTCTAAAACACTTAAGCTTTCTTTTAAAACCTTTTTATTTTCATCACTTTTATTTTGCAAGTTAAGTAAATCATCATTTAGATTTTGCAAGCTTGTAGTTAAAAGTTCTTTTTCAGCTAAAAGTCTAGAAACCGAGCTTTTTATATCACTTAGTGAGCCAAGTGTCTCGATTATCTTTTGCTGTCCTTGTCCTGCCTCATCTTCACTTAAAATCAATTCATTAGCAATAACAGAATATTTTTCAGAAAGCTCATCAAACGACTTTTCAAGAGCCTCTAAGTCGTCATTGAGCGACTTAAGTGTCTGCTCTTTAACTTCTTTTTCTTCCTCACACACTTCTATAGCTGTTTGAGTGTTTGCTTTATCAAGATTAAGCCTATCATTTTCTTTGTATGTATAATTGATACGCTCTCTTGCAATTTTAGTCTCACTTTCTTGTTTTTCAAGATTTATAGTAAGCTGTAAAATCTTATCATTAAGCTCTGCCAAAGTTTTATCAAAATTAGTAAGGTCAAACATACATTTATCATAATCACTATTTGCTTGATCCAAGTCTTGTTGTCTTAAATCTATCTGTTTATTTAATGCGTCAAGTTTTAAATTAATCTTCTCTTTAACATCATTGGCATTTTCATATTGATAAATATAAGCATTAACCTCAAGGTCCTTAAGTCTGCCTTTATATTCAAGATATTTTTTAGCATTTTCAGCCTGTTTTTTTAAAGGTCCCATCTGCCTTTCAATCTCAGACAAAATATCCTTAACCCTAGTTAAGTTGTCATTTGTTCTCTCAAGTTTTCGCTCAGCCTCTTTCTTGTCATTTTTATATTTAGAAATTCCAGCAGCGTCCTCAAACATAGCCCGTCTATTTTCAGGCTTTGCATCAACAAGCTCGGTAACTTTGCCTTGGCTTATAACAGAATATCCGTTTTTACCCAGTCCGCTATTGTATAAAAGATTGGTAATATCTCTTAAATGACAGGTGTTTCTATTAATTAAATATTCACTTTCTCCCGAGCGATAAAGCTTTCTAGTAATGGCAAGCTCATCATAATCAAAATTAAAAAATCTTGTGCTGTTATCAAAGGTAAGTGTAACCTCACAGTAAGAAAGACTTTTTCTCTTTTCAGTGCCGTTAAAAATAACATCTTGCATACTATCGCCACGCAAGGTCTTTGGACTTTGTTCTCCAAGCACCCATCTTATTGCATCGGAAACATTACTCTTTCCACAACCATTTGGTCCAACTATAGCTGTAAAATTGTCATTAAATTCAATGATTGTTCTATCAGCAAAAGACTTAAAGCCTACCATTTCTATCTTTTTAAAAATCATTTTATCCCCTTCCAAACATTTGCATAGGTTTTATTTAGTATAACAAAATTGTTATATTTTTCAAAATGAATATAACAAATTCCTAATCAAGTAAAAAAAGTTTATCTATTGCTTTTTTTGCCGCTTCTTGCTCGGCTTCAATCTTACTTTTACCTTTGCCTGAGGCAATTTTATCTTCATCCATATAAAAGTTAGAAATAAAACCCTCTTCTACCGGCTCTGTAACATACTGCATCTTGCACTTAAAGTTACCCTGAATTAATTCTTGCAGTTTAGACTTGTAATTATCATCTACAATATTTTTATAATCCTGCAAATTAAAATTTTGTAAAATAAACTTTACAACTTCGCTATAACCATTCTCTCCAGCGTCAATATAGATTGCACCAATTAAAGCCTCAACGATGTCCCCTTTGATTGCCTTTGAAATAGCACCTTGATAGCTTTTGCCAAGGATAACCTCTTTTTCAATATCAAGTTTGTCAAAAATAGTTGCTAGATAATTTTCTGAAACATAATGGCTTCGCAGAATGGTCAGTCTCCCCTCGTCCTCACTGCAATTTTTAAAAAAATATTCTCCAACCACAAAGTCTAAAATACTATCTCCTAAAAACTCCAGTCTTTCATAATTTTTATCCGATTTAGAAGAATGAGTCAACGCTCTTTCTAGAATGTTTTTGTCTTTAAATTTGTAATCTATTTTCAACTCATCCTCCTTTCACTTTTTTTGCTATAGCCCGCACAATTACTAATTAATACAATGCACAATGTTTATGTATAACGTCAGAATAGATTTAAGCGTTTTCCTGGCTATTTAGCTTGTTTATAGCCTCTTCAATCCTCTGATTTAAATGATTCTCGTGCAGAATGATAGTTTTTTCGATGGAGGCTAGTATGTTATTCCTTTTGCAAGAGCCATGATTTTTAACTATTAATTTTTTACAACCAAGCAGTGGAGAGCCACCATGTTTGCTCAAAATATCAACTCTATCTTTTATATCTTTAAAGGTTTTCTTCATAAAAAGATAGCCTATTTTGCTTAAGAAATGAGCTTTAATGCTTTTCTTTAAAATTGATATTACAGCACCAACTGCACCCTCAGTACCCTTTAAAAGAGCGTTACCAGCAAAGCCGTCTGCCACCATAACATCAACGTCTCCACTCATAAAATCTCCGCCCTCTTTGTTACCAATAAAATTAATTGGCGCATTCTTTAAAAGCGGATAGGTTTCCTTTGCAAGTTCATTGCCTTTTTCTTCTTCAGCTCCATTATTTAAAAGAGCGACTCTTGGTTCTTTTTTGTTGTATACAATAGAATAATATGCCGAACCCATAAGAGCAAAATGTAAAAGATTAATAGGCTTACAATCAATATTTGCTCCGCTATCAATAATGATAACATCACTATCCTTTTTAGTTGGCAAAATTGGAGCTAAAGCTGGCCTTGATATACCCTTAATTCTCCCGATTTTCATAATTGCACCCGCAAGCACAGCACCAGTACTTCCAGCACTTACAAGACCTATAACATCCTCTCTATTTTTTAATACATCATACGCAACAACTAAAGAAGAGTTTGGCTTATGCCTAATAGCCTCTGTAGGATGATCATCATTTGTAATAACCTCATCAGCATTAACAATTTCTACTCTCTCATTCCTGCCATTTAATATCTTTGTGATTATTTCTTCTTTTCCGCAAAGGATAACCTCTAAATCTTTAAATTGTTTTAGAGCAAGCAAAGCTCCCTCAACTATCTCAAGTGGTGCGTTATCCCCACCAAAAGCATCAACTACAATCTTCATAATTAACTCCTTAATTTGCTTTAATACAAAAACTCTATAAAATATAATATCAAATTGTAAGATATTTTGCAAACTATTTTTAAATTTTACAAATTTTTTAAATGCATTTCATTTGTCACTATATATAGTATTTTGTATGCAATACATAATACAATATATAGTAATTTATTTGCAAATAAAAAAGAAAGGCAATAGTGTTTTGTTTTAATGCCTTTCTTTTTTGTGATAATGATTTATTTTTTTTCTTCTTTCTTTTCTATAATAGTTTCGCCTTTATATGTGCCACACTTCTTACAAACGGTATGAGGTTTTTTAATCTCGTGACATTGTGGGCATTCAACAAGTGTAGGCATAACTGCTTTAGAATTAGCAGAATGTCTTGAATTTCTTCTTGCTTTAGAAACTTTATGCTTTGGAACTGCCATTTTTCCCTCCTTAAAATAGTGTAATTAATTATTTATGCTCTTCAATTATAATAATAAATGGATTATTTGTCAAGTTATTTTTAAAGATTACAATATATTGTTTTATTAATCTTTATATTAATTGTAATTTACTTTTTACTTTGCACTAAAGCTAATGTATCTCTTGCTATAAGTAGCTCTTCATTGGTAGGTATTCTAAATACTTTAACTTTGGATTTATTGGTACTGATTTCTTCTATTGTACCTCTTGGAAGAGTATTGTTTTTCTTTTCATCTATAATAATACCATAATTTTCCATATCCTTAAGAGCACCTACTCGCAAATCTTCTTGATTTTCGCCTATTCCACCAGTAAACACAATTGCATCCACCTTGCCAAGCACTGCCATAAAGGCACCTATATACTTTTTAACCCTATAGATAAGCATATCAAGTGCAAGCTTTGCTCTTTCATTGCCCTGCTCTATTGCAACATTAAGCTCACGCATATCGCTTGAAACTCCACTAACGCCCAAAACACCACATTGTTTGTTTAAATAATTTACTACTTCATCGGCGGTCATATTTTTCTTATTTCCAAGATAGCTTACAACGGTTGGGTCAATATCTCCCGAACGAGTACCCATCATCAGACCTTCAAGTGGAGTCAACCCCATTGTTGTATCAATACTTTTTCCATTCTTGATGGCTGTTATTGATGAACCATTACCTAAATGAACAGTAATTAAATTTAATTGCTCTGGCTTTTTATTTAGCAATCTACTAGCTTCTCCCATTACATATCTATGACTTGTCCCATGAAAGCCGTACTTTCTTATATGGTATTGTTGATAATCTTCATATTTAATACCGTACATATACGCTTTTGGTGGCATTGTTGCATGAAAAGAGGTATCAAAAACTACTACTTGTGGAGTGTTAGGCATAAGCATAGCACAGCCCTTGTACCCTGCCATATTAGCGTGTGCATGCAAAGGAGATAGCTCTTCAACCAAATTCAATTTTTTTACAGCTTCATCATTCAAAAAGGTGCTTTTATCAAATACCCAACCACCTTGCACAAATCTATGACCTACAGCACCAATTTCAGAAACGTCCTTTATAACTCCCTCTTTTTTGTCAGTCAAGATTTTAAAAACATTTTCCATTGCAACCTTATGGTCGGGCATATTAACTTTAACTTCTTTCTTGTCTCCGCTTAGCTTGTAGCCAATAAACGAACCTTCAAGCCCTATCTTTTCACAATTACCTTTTGCAAGAACAGTCTCATTGTCCATATCAAACAATTGGAATTTTAAAGATGAGCTTCCTGCATTTACAACTAAAATTTTCATTTTCCCTCCAAATTATTTTTATTGTTTGCTTGTAAAACCGTTACAGCTGTTACTGTTATTATATCTTCAACACTACAACCTCTAGAAAGGTCATTTATTGGTTTATTAAGTCCCTGTAAAATAGGCCCTATGGCATTTAAGCCACCTATATACTGCATAGCTTTGTAACATATATTTCCACTATTCAAATCAGGGAAAATCAATATGTTGGCATCGCCTTTTATAGGGCTTTGTGGAGCTTTCTGTTTTGCAACTCTCTCTACCATTGCACTGTCAAACTGCAATTCTCCATCACAAAGCACTCCTGTTTTTTTAAACTTTTCATAAGCCTTTCTTACAACATCAACGCTTTCATCTTTTGCTGAGCCTTTACTAGAAAAAGATAGAAAAGCTACTTTTGGCTCGCTAAGTCCCAAACTTCTATAAGTTTCAACGCTTTGGCAGGCTATCTGATAAAGTTCATCTTCTGTTGGATGCATAATCACGCCACAATCAGCTATTACCAAGCATTTATCCTTTAGAAACTTATTCTTCCCAAACATTATAAAGCAAGAAGAAACAATTCCGCCTTTGCGTTTTGCTTTTACTATTTGCAAGGCAGGTCTTACAGTATTGGCTGTGGACGCCTCAGCTCCAGCAACCATTCCATCAGCATAGCCAGCGTCAACCAGCAAAGTTGCAAAGTAATAGGGGTCAAGTGCTTGACTCTCTGCCTCCTGCATGGTCATACCTTTATCTTTACGTTTTTCATACAATCTTTTTACTAAATCTTCACGGTTTTGAAAGGTTTTAGGATTGATAATTTGAAAATCAATCAAAGATTTATCTCTTAAAACCAACGCACTTTCATCTCCTATCAAAATTGGACGTGCGATATCCTTTTTTTGAATATATTTTACAGCCTCAATAGTTCGGTCACTAAACCCAGCTTCAGGAAAAACTATCGTCTTTTTTAACTTACTTGCTTTTTTGTAAAGCTCTTTAACTTTCATCTATCAACCTCTCTGAATAATTTATTGTAGTCCATCCACATAGAATACTATTACAAGTCTCTTGCAGTCGTCACAACAATTACTAAATAATTATATACTTTTAAGAAATCTATGTCAAATTTTTGGAGTTAAAATTATGGAGAAATATAAGATTTTTTTATCCATTTTAATATTTTATATAATTATAAATATGATTATCTTTCCTGATGTCTATATAGGACAAGCTTTAAATGGAATAAGTGCATGGGCATTCAATGTTCTACCTAGTGTACTACCCTTTATATTTTTTACAAAAGTGTTATCCTCTTTAGGTGTGATAGAAAAAATTTCTAATTTTTTTAAAAAACCTACAAATGTGTTGTTTAAAACTCCTCCTATATCATCTTATGTATTTTTAACAAGTATCATATCAGGCTACCCTGTTGGAGCCAAGATGACGGCTGACCTATATCAGAGCGGGGAAATTACCAAAAGTGACGCATACAAAATGACCAGTTTTTGTTCAACCTCAGGGCCTATGTTTATAATAGGTGCAGTTGGGATAGGACTTTTTAAAAGTTTAATATTTGGGTACATCATATTTGTCTCTCATATTTTAGGTGCTTTAGTGAATGGCGTCTTATATAGAAATTTAAAAGTAAACGAAGAGGGTTTTAATAAAGTTGCAAAACAAAAAAACTGCCAACAAAATGACCTATCGTCTATTGTGTTAGACTCCGCACTTAGTATCATTTCTGTTGGCGTTATAATTACAATATTTTTTGTGATTATAACCTCTTTTAGTCCAATCTTCAACCTCTTTCCAAACAATTTGGCTAGCATTTTGACAGGACTTATTGAGATTACCAAAGGTTGTATTGATATTTCTTCATCACTAAACGGCACACTTGCTATTCTAGCTTGCACTTTTGTTATAAGCTTTGGAGGAATTTCCACAATTCTACAATCAATTACAATGTTAAATAAACTAAATATGCCCGTTAAACTTTTTGTTTTGCAAAAACTAACTCACGCAATCTTATCAACTATTATTGCTTTAGTTTTAACAGCAGTCTTTTTATAACTTCTCGGTTTTTGTTGGCTTTAGTCAATACTTAACAAATCAAGCAATTCTTTAACCAAAAATTTTACTGGTTTTGCTTTGCAAGCTCTCAAAGCAAGTGCCAGCGAGTATGTTATTTCACTATCTCGCAAATCTGTTGTTTTTATCAAGGCTTTGCATACTATGATTGCATTGCTGATATGTTCATTTGAATCATAATATTGTAACTCACTTACAATTTGAACGGCTATTTTTTGAACCTGTTTAAAGGTGTCAGCCTCTATCTGCTCGTCATCCTCCTCTTCATCCTCTTGCTCAAATTCCTCCTCACTTTGACTATCTTCAGAGAACTCATCTTCGTCTAAAGTTTCTCTTGCATTAATCAATTTTGGAAAGCCAAAACCTTCTGCAAGCAAGTCTCTAAATGGTACAACCATTTGATTTATAAAAGCTTTGAAAGGATTATTTTCTCTTCCAAAAAATCTTTTAACAAACTCCACTAAGTCGATTTTTTTGTTATCTATATCCACCAAAGTACAAAAAACAAAAGCTATGATTTTGTATTCCTCTTGTGGCATATCGCATACATATTCGCCTTGCCCATCTTGAATAAATGCCTTTGCAAACTCTCTATCACGATTAAATTGTTCAAGACAATCGCCTATTAACGAGCATAGCTCATCATTTCTAGCTAAAATATGTAACATTCTTTGCAGTTTATATTCCGCTACCAAGAATTTGCAGTTTATAAAATCATCACAAGCTTCAAAAAAATCACTCAAATTATATTCATTCATAGTTGCCCCTTTTGGTTATTCTAACATAATATTACAAAAAAACAAACAAATTATTGAAAAAATTTGATTTATTTTTAAAATATGATATAATGTGCTAATGGAAAAAGTACTTTCAGAAAAAGAACAGATAGTTTTGCATAAGCTAATAATGTTATTTGTGATAGATAAGATGGAAATTCCTCTTACCGAGGATTCTATCTTAGATATTTGTAGCGTCAAAAATGTTTGGATAAAAAATTATATGGACTGCAAAGCTATTATCCACGATTTAGTGGATAGCAAACTTTTATATAAGATTGGAGATGAAAGTGAAGGCAAGGAGCTATTTAATCTAACCTATGAAGGTAGAGAATGTTTGTCTAACTTGTACAGAAGGATTCCTTTGTCAACACGAGAAGAGATTTCTGCCTATATTCAAGCCAACAGACTTAATGTTAAGTCTTCTCAAGAATATAGTGCAACCTATTCTAAAAATGATGATGGCTCCTACAATGTAGAGCTAAAAATTTATGAGCCTTTGATAACTAAGCCTATGTTTACTTTAAATATAAAAGCACCCTCACGCCAAGCCGCAAATGAAGCCATCCACAAATGGAAGACAAAAGCTCCAAACATATACGAACTTATATATGAAAAATTGATTAACACCGATTAAAAAGCTATTATGCAATTGTTATAAAAACATTACATAATAGCTCTTTTTATCATATAATTTTATCGATTTCACTTCGTGCAAGAGCATCGCACCTGTTATTATACTCATTATCCGAATGCCCCTTTACTTTGTGCCAAGAAATATGGTGCTTGCCTATAAGATTCAATAATTTTTGCCATAAGTCTATATTTAAAACTTTACCTTTTGTCGTTTTCCAACCGTTATTTTGCCAATTTTCCACCCAGCCAAGCAAAAAAGCGTTAACAACGTAAGCTGAATCGCTATAGACATCAACAATGCAAGGCTCCTTTAACGCTTCAAGCCCTTTTATTACAGCAGTCAGTTCCATACGATTATTTGTTGTCGCTTGCTCCCCGCCAGATAATTCTTTTTTATGGTCTCCGTAAAATAGTATTGCTCCCCAGCCTCCCTTACCAGGATTGCCAGAGCAAGCCCCATCGGTATATAAGATAATGTTTTTCATCAGTCAACCTTTAAACTTTTTTGTATATCTTTAAGGCTTTTAGGATTTTTTGTAAGGCTAGGAAAAACCTTAAGTCCATCTTTGTCTTTCCTTGGCAAAATGTGAAAATGGAGATGGAAAACACTTTGTTCAGCACTCTTTCCACTTGCGTTTAAGATATTTACTCCATCAAAACCGCAATTTTGAGTTAAATGCTTCGAGATTTTTTGGATAGTTTTTATCACATTCTCTAAATCTTCCTCTCTTGCATCTAAAATATTCTCACAGTGGTGCTTTGGCACTACCAAAATATGACCATTTCCATCGTTACTTATATCAAGAAAGGCATACGTAAACTTATCTTCATAGATTTTATAGGAAGGCAATTCCCCTTTTATAATTTTACAAAATATACAATCATCCATAGTTTAACCTCTTAATTAATCTTCAAGGAGATACAAAATACCCAAGGTATTTTCTCCGCAGTGGCAAGTTATCGTTCCGCCAGCAACTGATGAGACAACTTCATCAAAGATATCCTTGCTTTTTACATACTCTACAACTTCCTCAACAAACTTTTTATCACTGCAAGTATGAGTGATAAAGCATAAATCTTTTTTGATGTTGCTATGCTCTCTAAGCATATCATCAATATATTTATAGATAACGCTATTAAACTTGCCCATATATTTGCCAGTATTTTCTATCTTGCCATCAACAAGTTCTAGCCTCGGCTTGATTTTTAGCAAATTTGCACCAAACCTTGCCATTGCCGAGCATCTTCCACCCTTATATAGATAATCAAGTTTATCAACTACAAAGGATGTTTGATTATACTCAGCTTGCAGTTGAACCTTTTTGCAAATTTCTGCACTTGAAAGTCCCCTCTTTACAAGTTGACAAGCATACAGCACAAGCAAGCCTATACCTGTAGATAGCGATTTACTATCTAATATGTGTAATTTATCACTTCCAATTTCAGTCTTGGCTTGACAGGCATAACTATAGGCAGAGGAAAGCTTACTTGATATGCCTAAGTATATAACCTCATCTCCATTTTTAAGCAAATCTTGAAAGAAAGCTTTAAAATCCTCTATACTTCTTGCCGCAGTTTTAGGAAGTTGCCCTGTTTTTTCAACATACTCGAATATAGCTTTTGGAGAAATATCGATTCCATCTAGATATTCCTTATCATTCAAAATAATTGACAATGGAAACACTGTTATATTATTTTCTTCAATTTGATTTTTATTAATATCTATGCAACTATCTGTACAAATTTTTATCATAACAAACCTCTTAATTATTATAATATATTATCTTTTATTTAGCAAATCAATTTATCAATATTATAATATTTTATAGGTTATTATGTATAATAGTCGCAATTCTACGCACACTAACAATGGAGGTTGGAAATGAGTAAACAATGGAAACCTGGTGAACAAGCACCAAAATCTGGAAGCTATTCTTGCTATGATAAAGATGGCAAATGTGGCGGAAGTTGCTACCTTGAAAAAGGACAGCGTTTCCCTGCAACACAAAATTCTGGCTCTCATTACGAAATGGACGAAGAATAGCATAAAATTATCCGCTTAATTGCGGATAATTTTTTATATAAATTATTTTTTTGTTACTTGACAAAGGCTTGGCAGTAGTGATAAAATTAGTTTATGCAGAGATGGTCGAGCGGTTTAAGGCGCACGCTTGGAAAGCGTGTGAGGTGTAATTAGCCTCCGCAGGTTCGAATCCTGTTCTCTGCGCCAAAAACAAAAATAATCCTACTTCAACTTAGGATTATTTTTTATTTAGAAAATTTCTATACCCTATTATAAAGTCCATTTGTCAGCACTACTCCGCCATCAATGGCAACTGAGATGATTAGCCAAATGGTTGCAATTAGAACTAAAATATATATAATTCTTTCAACTATTCTATTACCCATACTTATGAATGCTACGAGATTAAAATTAAATAGTCCTACAAGTCCCCAATTTAAGCCTCCGATAAGCAAGATAATATATGCTATCCAATTTGCAATTATCATTTTTTACCTCCTATAGTTATCTTGTCTCAAATTGCAAATTTTATACTTTTCTATTATGATTTTGTGGGTGCTTGTCAAAGCCTCAAACAAGTTTGAGGCTAAAAAGCTTTACACATAAAGCTTTTTGGCAAACTCAAGGCTTGAGTTTGCTTTTGACAAGCACCTAGCTTATCTTAGTTCCATCCTTTTTAAAACTGCTATCAATAGTTCCGCCACCTAGACAAACGCCTTTATCATCATACAAAACCACAAACTGACCAGGAGTAATAGCTCTCTGAGACTCTTTAAACTCAACTTTAATATTATCTTGATCTATTACACTTACCTTAACTTTTTGGTCAGGCTGACGGTATCTAAATTTTGCCAAACAGTCAAACTCTTTCTCAGAAGGTGCTTTAGGTATCCAGTTCATTCCACTTGCAAAAAGGTAATCTGAATATAACAAGTCATCTTCCCCTTGCGAAACATAAAGTATATTATTTTTTAAATCCTTTTTTATCACAAACCATCGCTGTCCATTTCCACCCTTTAGTCCTCCAATATTCAAGCCTCTTCTTTGCCCTAAGGTATAGTACATAAGCCCATCGTGAGTGCCAACTTGATTGCCAGCAAGATCCAAAATCTTACCCGGAGAGGCTGGTAAATAATCTTTCAAAAAATTTTTAAAATTTCTCTCCCCAATAAAACATATACCCGTGCTATCCTTTTTGTCGGCATTAGAAAGTCCAAGCTTATGAGCTATTGCTCTAACCTCGTTTTTGTTAATGTTTTCAAGCGGAAATACCACACTGCCTAGTTGCTCTTGACTTAACTGATTTAAAAAATACGATTGGTCTTTATTTAGGTCGCTTGCTTTAGCTAGATAAAACATTCCATCCTTTTCTATTTTTTTTGCATAATGCCCAGTGGCAATCTTATCCGCTCCCAATTTTTTAGCTTGTTCAAGAAAAGGTCCAAACTTAACTTCACGATTACATAAAACATCAGGATTAGGAGTTCTGCCCTTTTTATATTCCTCTAAAAAATACTCAAAAACTCTATTATAATATTCTTTAGAATAATTTACCGAAAAATATGGTATACCGATTTTGTTACAAACCCGTTTGACATCTTCATAATCTTCTTCCGCCGTGCAAGTGCCATCTTTCTCTTCCCAATTTACCATAAAAAGTCCAATGACCTCGTGGCCTTGTTCTTTTAAAAGATAAGCAGACACTGCAGAATCTACACCGCCACTTATACCTACTACTATTCTCATTTATCTTCTCCTGTATCATCATTTTTATTATTGTCATCTTTTGATGTATAACTTATCTGTTCATTTTGCAAAGCTTTATTATCTACTTCATTATCAGGCTTATCCTTTTGTAATAGGTCTAGCTCATTTTTAGCTTCCTCTAAAAATTGTTCCCCGTCTCCCTCCGAAGTCAAATCAATTGCAACAGGAACTTTAAATTTTTTTAAGAATATCATTAAAATATCATAAAACCACATTAGCAAAACAAAGCCACATAAAGAGGATAAAACACCTAGCAAAGCACCATCATTAACTTGAGAAATTGGCGTGTTAAAGATAACTAGCAAAAGCATAAAAATAAAGTTACCTAGCAAAATACTGCCCCTTGCAAATCTGCCAACATAAAAGCAATGTCCTCCAAAGGCACCTAAAAAAATAGCATAAAGAAGCAGTCTTAAATAACTTACATCACTCGGCAATTTGCTGACCTTGATGATAAAATCTCTGTCACGCCTTAATATTTTCCTTTTTGCATCCTTGTTTGTTGCAATCTCAAGACGAGAAAAAATTAAGCCACAGTCATTACATTTTTCTGCACCTTCAACATAACTTAAACCACATCTTGGGCAAGCTTTAATTTTATTAAACTCTCTCCTATGCAACATACAAAAATTATATACTTTCTATCCCTTATTGTCAAGTATATTAAGAGTTCTTTACTCTATCCTTTGCATTATTAAAATAGATATAGCCTGCATTATCTTCTGGATAATTTTTAATATATTCTTGAAAATAATTTAAGGCTTTTTGATATTCTCCATTGTCATAACATATTACGCCACGTTCAAACAATCCTTTATTTTTTACCAATTTTGAAAGGACTTCTTTAGGATAGACATCTATTTTTTCAAACAATAGTATATCTTTGCCGTTATAAAAATTGATATTTCCAAGATAACGGTAGGCGAATTTATACCTTAACGGCAAATCATCTAAACAGCTTTTAGTAAAAATAATCTTAACTTGCAAAAATGCTATAATCTTATCCATCTTCGCTAGGACTTCTTGTTCATTAGAAACTATATCAAGTTCTTTTTTCTCTTCATTTAATTTAAAAGACGGCTTGCAAGAGTAGATGGAAATTTTTTCTTTGAATTTATTGATAGCAGACTTATTTTTTATTCTAACTAATCTGCTAACAGCAAGCGAGCAATCAAGTGCATCTTCAGCTGTTTGAAAAACAATTTCTATACCCTCTCCAAGATATTTAATTATAAATCCGCCAAAGCGTTTTATAACTGGCACAATCTCATTTAGATATGAATCTAGCAACTTATAGTCACTCTCCAAAGTTTTTTCACTGCTTTCTAGTTTAATTACCATTAAAGTTGCCTTTTTGCTAACCAAAGCACCTCGCTCAAGCTCTTCAATATTCGATTTGCCAAAAAATCTAACACATTGCCTTGAGATATCTTTCTGGGAAAGGCTAGCTTTTTTCAAGGAGTTATCTTTTTCCTTATAGTTATTATTAATTTTATTTAGGCTATGTTCGATATTTTTAAACTGTTTGCTTCCTCCTACTTGAAGATTATTTTCTTTAACCTTTCCGTCTCCAAGTCTAGACACAATTTTTTCTACTTTGTTTACAGGTTTACAGATGAAAAAATAGTTGACTGACAGAAGTACAATAAATAATAAGGTAACTAAAATTGCCCAAAGCACTGTGTTATATAAATTTTCTTGAGAAAGGTTTAACGCCGAACGCACCGACAAGGCTAAGTTATTGTTTAGATTTGACATTTCTGCAATCAAAAACATCGTTGCACCATATATTACAATTAAAGGCACGCTAGAAAAAAATAGCACTCTTTCTAAGCTTAGCGACATTAAAAATCGTACATATAAAATTGTGCCGAGCAAGACTGAGGCAACTGATAAAATTATTGCAATAATGCCTTTAGTATCAAAATTAAAAACAAAGCCATTTTCGGTGGCTTGTATACCAGCAAAAATGGAACTGCCCAGCACTAAAGCAGGTATAGTTACTAATACAAATAAAACTAACAATATCTTTGTTGACTTTTTCATACAAATATCATTTGCAAACTTTTAAAATGTATGCAAAATACAAATTAAAAATTATAAGGTATGAAATTAAAAAAAATACACATAACAATTAAAAGGAGAAATTATGGAAGAAAAAGAAAAACTTACTGAATACTTGAACGCAATTTATCAAAACATAAAAACTGCGGTACAATCTATAGAAGATATTTTAACAAAGGTAGAAGACAACAAATTGCAACAAGAACTGGCAAGAGAGCAAGATAAATATCAAGCTCTTGAAAAGGAATGTGAGCTTTTTGCAAAAGCCGAAAAGATAGAAGGTATTAAAGATAATAATTGGTTTGAAAAAGCAAAGTTATGGAGCTCAATAAATATGTCCACAATGACCGATAAAACTACTAGGCACATTGCCGAGCTTATGCTACTTGGCACATTTATGGGCATATTGACTTGCGTGAAAGATCAAGCAGACCATCAAGGAATTTCAAAGGAACTTGATGAGATTTTAGAGAAGCTTAAAGCTTTTGAAAGAGCCAACATTGATGCACTTTTACCATTTTTAGTGTAAAGAATTATTATAATCCTCTTTTAACAAATCACATATTTTAGTGCTAACAGGAATTGTAATAGATAATTTTTTAACCTTTCCCTCGTCTAAGTAGATAGAGTTGCCATTTTTTAATATTACTACAAAAATAGTGTATTTGTTTACTTCAATATGTTTAAGCAGTTGCGAGAGCGTGACCTCACTATTCACAGAAAGAAAAATTGTTTTAGAAAAATCTTTTGTCTTCTTTTTAAAAACATTTATAGGTTGATAGCGACATTCAAATTTCGAGTCTATTATACCCAAAATCAAGAAACAACCACATAGGCATAAAGTTGGATTAAAGTCAATAAACAAACTTACAATAAACAAACTTAGCAGTAAAAAAGAAAAGAAGTAATTAAATTTTCTAGTAATATTTACTGCCTTTTCTCGTGTAAGATATTTTTGTAAATAACTTGCCAGCACCCTGCCACCATCAAGCGGATAGCAAGGTAACAAATTATACATCCCAAGCATTATTGACTGCCCTGCAATATCGCTTGTAAAGTTATAAACCTCAGGAACAATCCACCATAATGAAACAAGCACAAGGGTAATAGCAAAATTTACAACTGGGCCAGCAATTGCTATTATAACCTCATCCCTACTATCAAAAGCCCTTTCGCTATAATTTAAACTTACCCCATATGGAGCAACAAAAAAACCGTCAAGCTTGTAGCCCAACTTTTTTGCAACAAAATAATGCCCATACTCGTGAGCTAAAACTACTAGAACAAAAGTGACAAAGCATAAAAGATTATCATTTAAAACAAACCAAAGAAAAAGTAAGATAAATGTAGGATGAATAGGCAGTTTACTCTTTATCCATTCAAGCTTTTTTGTTACAGCTTTTAGCTTACCCTTCATTTTTAGTAACCCAAGAGCCAAAGCACGCCAAGAACAACCTCTGCAAGTAGCAATATTATAAATAAAATCTTAAAAATGAGCAATCTGTTTATCTTTACTTTTACTTTAACAAAGTTATATTGTCTGCCATAACTTTTAACCTTTTTTATCATAATCTATTCTATGTCAATTTATAATAAATCATTCTAAAAAAGCGGTGGTAAATTTAAAGACTCTGTATTGCTAAATTCCCATCGCTTTTAAGTTTATAGCCAAATCACTGCATATAGTAGCTATTATGTGAAACATAATAGTACATATTGTATTTAAGCATTTTTTACGCTGTCTTCATTTTCTTTACCATCAACAAAGGCTCTAAGCTCATTTACATCCACTTGGCTTACTTCAACATCGGCTTCTATTTTTTCAACATTTTCCCCTTTTAAGTAATCTGGGAGTTCTTCATTAAATTCTATGTCATCTACATTTCTAAACAATGTATCTTGATTTGCCGAGTCCTCTTCCTGTCTTATTGTTTTAATACGCTCAAGCAGTTCTTCATAATCAGGCAAGTCGGAAATATTTTTAATATCAAACCTTTTAAGAAAGTTTTCTGTTGTGCCAAATAGAAGAGGCTTGCCTACCGCATCCTTTCTGCCAACCACCTCAATCATATTTTGGTCTATAAGTATCTGCACAGCATAGTCAGAGTTAACCCCTCGAATATCTTCAATATCAAGTTTTGTTATTGGCTGTTTATAAGCAATTATGGCAAGTGTTTCAAGCGCGGCTCGTGTTAAAGATTTTTCTCGGATAGGATTTAAAACATCAGATATAAAGCTGGCATAATTTGGATTTGTTGCAAGCTGAACTTTATCTTTGTATTCTATTAAATGCACACCTTTATCTCCGCTCAGTTCTTGCTTTAGCTCATCAAGTGCCTTTTCTATATCCTTTTTGCTTACCTCAAGTTTTTCGGCTAAAAAGGACTTCTCTATTCCGTCTCCTGCTACAAATAGTATTGAGTAGAGGATTTCTTTTAAATTTTTATCGTCTAACATATTCATACTTGGACCTCATTTGATATTATGTTGATTTGTTGGAATATTCCCATCTGCTCCACTCTTACGCTTTGTAATTTTAAAAGTTCAAGCAAAGCTAAAAAGACATTTATCATTTCACTTTTGGTCATATCGTTTGTAAACAGCTCTTCAAAAGGAAATCTTTTATGCTCACGGGCATAGCCTCGTATAGAGATGATTTTTTCTGCTACGGTAAATCTATCTTTAACGATTTTTTTAGGCTCTTCCTTTTCTTTGCCTCTAGCCTGTTGTTTGGCAAGCAGATTGGCAAAAGCATCTAAAAGCTTGTCAAGAACCATATCCTTAATGATAATTTTTACTTTTTCAGTTTCTTTGCCTGGCAATCTGTAAAGCTTATTGATATCTTCAATTTCTTTTAACCTTGCACCTGTCTTTTTGAACAATTCATATTCTTTTAGACGCTGTAAAAGTAAAGCCTCGCTGTCCTCAACCTCTTCATCCTCCTCACTCTCAACAGGAAGAAGATGTTTTGATTTTATCTCAATTAAAGTAGCCGCAACTGTGATAAACTCACTTGCCCTATCCATATCCACACTGTCAAGGTCTTGCATATACTCTAAATACTGCTCGGTTATATCAGCAAGCTTGATAGTCATTATATCTAGCTTAGCGTCCTTTATAAGATGCAAGAGTAGATCAAGCGGACCTTCAAAATTATCGAGTTTAAATCTATATTTATCCTCGACAAAAGAAAGCTGCTGTGTTTGAACAACGTCTTCTTCCTTTGTCTGAATGTTTTCAACTACTTCGCTATTTTCCACCTTAACTCCTAGTAAAGTTTACTTAAATAGTATATTATATATTTTTTTTAAAAGCAAGCGTTTTTAAGCTTTAGCTAGAGTTAACAAAAAATATTCTTCTTGACAATCTGATAAAATTCTTTTGTCTTTTCGACAAAATTTGATAAAATTTTCTTGTATGACAAAATAGGTCAACTACAATCCTTTCATCTTTTTCGATGTTACTTGTAAGCATAATATTATTGCTTATATATTTTATTTTTAAGCCAAGTTATGCAAGCTTAACTTTTAAAGCTAGCAATGTAACCTTTTATGTAGGACAGTCAGTTTATAATTTTTATGAAATCTCTGAAGAGGCAGAGTTGACTTTTGAAGTTAGCGATAATAATATTATAGATATTAATTCTGAGAGGATACTAGCCCTCAACATAGGATCGGTATCAGTAAATATCCTTGCCAAAATTGACGATCAAATCTATAAAACTACCTTTAATGTTACCGTTTTAAACTATACCTATTCTTTTAAAATAGATGCAATCGAAGGCTGTGAATATAAAGATAATATACTATATTCCTACAGCGGCAACAACATTTTTGACATTGAAGTTTTTGACAAAGATGGCAGTAAATTATCAAATCTAAAATATAAGTATAGCTGTCAAAATGCAGTTTTACAAAAGGAGCTCTCTTTATTTTATCTTTATGCTACACAAAATTGCACTATAGAAATTGATTACTATGAGCTTGACTATAAAGTAAAAATTTATGTAATCAAAGCATAAAAAAGTGTAATTGTAGTCTCTTTACAGAAACTAGATAATTACACTTTTATTTCTACCAAGTAGTTACTATTTTATCAAAGCAATCTCTTAAAGACAAAGCCTCAATATTTGTTTTGACTACAAGGTCAATCTCTTTGATTACCTTTCCATTATTTGATATTATTGCCTTGCCTATAATATCCTCTTGCTTTGTAGGAGCTTTGACCTCGGTTGGATTTTCAAAAGTAACGTCATAGCTTGCCTTATCCCCTTTCTTGACAACTACACTATAATTTTCTTTTGCAAAAATGTCCACATTATCTTGTTTGCCTTTGCTTACTTTTAAATTCATAATAGGAGAAGCCGAGTCAACTATATTTTTACTTTCATAATTTGCAAAGCCGTAATTAAACAATTTGGTACATTCATTAAAGCGTGTTTGGCTATTATTTGCCCCAATGACAACGGAAATTAATCTCATATTATTCCTTTTTGCAGAGGCTGAAAGACAGCAACCCGCTTCATTAGTAGAGCCTGTTTTACCACCATCACAACCTTCGTAATATCTAATCAATCTATTGGTGTTAACAAGTTCGGTCTTCCTTCCTGACGGATGAATAAGCTCATCCATCCAAATTATACTATATTTGTGATAAAGTTGATGCTCTGCCACCTCCTTTAAGACAATAGCACAGTCTTGAGCTGAAGAATATTGCTCGGGAGCTGGTAAGCCAGTACAATTGACATAATTGGTGTCAACCATACCAAGTTCTTTTGCCTTTTCGTTCATCTTTACAACAAAAGCCTTTTCACTGCCACTTATGTACTCAGCCAGTGCCACTGAGGCATCATTAGCTGAGGAGATTATCACACTTTTTAACAAATCACCCGCAGTGTACTCTACATAAGGGTCGATAAATACCTGACTTCCGCCCATACTCGAGGCATTTTCGGTAGTTGTGATAAGAGTCTCTTCAGTAATTGCACCATTATCAAACTGCTCTAAGGTTAACAAAATGGTCATCAATTTAACCATACTTGCAATAGGAAGATGCTCCTTTGAGTTATGGCTATATAGGATATTGCCTGAAGCGTAATCGACAAGGCAGGCACTTTTGCAAGTTAAATCCACTTCTTGCCCTTGCGCACTCGCTTGAAGCGGAGTGAAGGCAAGTGAAGATAAAGTCAGACATAGTAGCAAAATCAAAATCAATGTTTTTTTCATAAAACTCTCCTTTTTAGAAATAGTTTTATCAAAAAAATCGTTTTTATACCATTTTTATTATCATATAACTAAAATAACTTTGGCACTAAATAAAGCCAGTAGGATGGTCTCAATAAGACAAACAAGCAGTAATAAACTTAGGCTTGCAAGCACAACCTTTGTCTTTTGTTTAGGAATTTTACAGCCACCAAACGCCCTATAATCGCAAAAAGTTTTTGACATTAAAATAAAAAATAGTCCTAAAATAGCCAATATAATTAGCTGACAAGGGAAAGCTACAATAATAGATACAACTATTCCAGAAAAACCATACACAACAACCATTATACAGATATTAAGCCCTAAAAGATAGGCTCTATATCCCAAAAAAATAATACCTATTACAAAAGTATAGTTATTAAAAGAAGAGGCAAGCAAAATCAAAAAAACTACCATTATAGATAATAGCCGTGTAAAAAAGGTTGAAGCTACCACTCCGTTTTCTGAAATATCTACCACTCCAAAGTTATTTATTGTATTGTAGTTGTTTTGGACTCGCACCCCTACTATTATGCCTGTAATAAGGGCTATGATAGTAACCGTTAAAATTATAATAGTTTTGATTTTACATTGTTTTACTGTATCAAAAATAAAATTTGTCGCATCGGCAAATAGTCGATTTTTGTGTTTATTTGTCATATTTTAATTTATGTATATTAGCTTAAAAAAAGAACAGAATAACTGCTCTTTATTTTGCCTTCATTAAGCTATATGTTTTTAATAAAGCTCTATCAATTTTTCTGCAAAGGCTTTTATATGCTCATAGGTTAGCCCGCCTTGAAAATAAGCTATATACGGAACTCTGATAGGACTGTCGCAAGAAAGTTCTATTGACGAGCCACCCACAAAAGTTCCTGCCGCCATAATAACCTTATCACTATAGCCCGGCATATCCCAAGGCATAGGCAAAACATATCCATCAACTGGAGAGACTTTCTGCACAGTTTGAACAAATTTAATCAGCTCATCAGCATTATTAAACACCACTGATTTTACTATATCTTGAGGCTTTTCACTATTAGATGGTATAACTTTGTAGCCTTTATCTTCCATTATCTGACCAACCAAAGCTGTACCTTTTAAAGCCTGTGCAACTGTGTGAGGTGCTGTAAACAGACCTTGATAGAATAATCTATACCCCATTTCAAAGGAGCCTACTTCTAGTTTTAAAGATGGATTTGTATATCTAGTAGAGATTTTGTCTATAGCCTTTTCTGTGCCAACAATATACCCGCCTGTAGGAGCAAGTCCGCCACCTGGGTTTTTTATAAGCGAGCCAACCACAACATCAGCCCCAACATCTGTAGGCTCTATATCGTCAACAAATTCGCCATAACAATTATCAACCACAATCAAGCTATCTTTAGATAATTTTTTAATGTTATCAAAAATAGGCTTCATTTCACAGGGCGACAAAGCTTTTCGTGAGCTATAACCTCTTGAGCGTTGTAGATAAACAATAGTAGGTTTAAGTTTTTTTACAAGCTTAAAAATTTCTTGCTCATTATACGAGCCATCCTCTTTAAGTTCAATCTGTCTATATTTAACCCCAAAGTTTTCAAGTGAGCCATTATCTTTGCCAAACAAACTCTCGTGCAAGGTATCATAAGGCTTGCCTGTAATAGATAGCATTAAATCGCCTGGACGCAACAGTCCAAATAGCACGGTGCTAATTGCGTGCGTGCCACATGTCAAAATTGGAGAGACAATAGCCTTTTCTCCGCCGAACACCTTGGCATAAACCTTGGCGAGAGTATCTCTGCCCACATCGTCATAGCCATAGCCAGTTGTACCTAAAAAACACTGAGTTGAGACCTTTAATTCAATAAAGGCATTTAATACCTTTTTTTGATTTATAAAGGCTATCTCATCTATCTTTGCAAAACGGTCTTTAAGTTTTTCTTCCGTCTTTTTTAAAATCTCTATTGTATTAACCATTTTTCTACCATCTCCTTTGCCTGCTTTACTGCATTTTCTTTATTTGATACATCGATATACTCTACGCCTTTTATTCCTCTTAGGAATGTCAACTGTCGTTTAGCATAATTTCTAGTATGCTTTTTTATTAGCTCTGCCATCTCTTCTTGTGTTATTTCTTTTTTTAAATATGGCACAACCTCTTTATATCCAATAGCTTTAAAGGGCTGAATTTTATCTCCATATTTTTTGTAGAGAGTGTCAACTTCTTCTATTAACCCCTCGCTTATCATCCTATCAACCCTTTTATTTATCTTGTGATAAAGTTGTTCTCGCTCTAAACAAGTGGCAAGTACTTTAAAGTCATAGTTATCATTTTGCCTCTTACTTTTTTCACTACCAAAGGTGGCAATTTCCAAAGCCCGAATAACCCTAACCTTATTGTTTTTATCTACCTTTTGAGCTAAACTTTTGTCAAGCTTAACTAATCTGCTAAAAACACTTTCAAGCCCAGCAGTAGCGATTTGTTTTTCAAGTTCTGCTCTAAACTCGCTATGCTTTTCAGTTTCGCCAAAGTTATAACCCTCTATTAAAGACTTGGCATACAGCCCAGTTCCGCCAACTATGATAGGAAGTTTGCCTTGACTGGCAATTTGTTTAATCATCTTTTTTGTATACTCAACATAATCGTAAACAGAATATTCTTCGCTTGGCGATAGTAAATCTATCCCATAATGCACAACGCCTTCCATTTCCTGCCCAGTAACCTTTGCCGAGCCAATATTAAATTCTTTAAAGATTTGAACAGAATCAGCTGAAATAATTTCTCCACCAAAAAGTTTGGCAAGCCTAATAGCAAGGTCTGACTTACCTGAGCCTGTAGCACCCAAAATAAATAGGACTTTTGTTTTTTTCATAAACTCCTTTTGGTTTAGTTAAACAACTCGCTTAAACATCTTTTCAAACTCTCGCTTTGAAATTGCAAGTGTTACAGGTCTGCCATGTGGACAAAGCATAACACCCTTTCTTACTTGTTCAATTATATAAGCACACTGGTCTTTAGAAATATCATCCCCTGCTTTTATTGCATGCTTACAAGCGGTTTGACATAGTTTCTCATGAATGTAATCGCTAGGTTTTTTATCCCAATTAACACTATCCTTAATAAGCTCATCGACAAACTTCTCAAGTTCTATATCTGCTAAAACTAAAGGCACACTTTTAATTTTGTACGAGTACTGATTTTTTTCTATAACAAACCCCATCTTCTTTAACTGGTCAAGTGAAAGGTCAATATTTGCCGACTCCTTTGCTCCGAGTGAAAAGGTATAAGGTACAAGTAGGTCTTGGGTTGTAATATTGTTTTCATTTATTTTACTTACCAGTTTATCGTATAGCAGTCTTTCATGTGCTGCGTGCTGGTCAATAAAGTAAACGCTATCTTGAAGCTCAATCACTATATAGGTTTTGAATAACGTGCCTAAAATTTTCATTTCATCTTTAACTGAGGCGTTTAAAAACTTCTCTGCCTGAGTATTTGCCCTAATTGAAGCAGTAAATTTTTCGCCAGACTGGTCAAAGAAAAAGGTGCTATTATCTATAGATTCTATGATATACCTATCCTTTAAAGACATCTTGGATAGATCATCAAATTCTTCATTAGTTTGTTTTTGCTCTTCATCCTTTTTAACTACAATATCAAATTCCTCTGGACTGGCAGGCTTAACTTCTGTGTCTATAAGTTCAACTATATAACTTTTTTCTTCGTTATCTTTATAACTTTTATCCTCATTTTCCTTATAACTTTTACCTTCATTGTTCGGCAAAATTTCAGCTTTAAAGCCAGCATATTTGTTATCTTGATTAGTTTGCTGATGCTGTCCATAAATACCTTTGCTAAAATTAGGTTGTGGCAAAGTATTTTCTTCTTCAAAAATAAAATTTGCGATTTGGTCAGTTGATAAAAGGGCACTTTCTACTGCTTTACGCATAATAGAAAATATTTTGTTAGGATTGTCAAACCTAACCTCTTTTTTAGACGGATGAACATTGACATCCACACTATTTGCAGGCACTATTATTGAAAGCACATAAACAGGAAACCTGCCTTTCATCAAAAAAGCCTCATATACCGACTGCACTGCACTTGACACCAAAAAATTTTCAACTACTCTGCCATTGATAAACAAAGTTTGATAGGTTCGGTTACTTTTTGAAAGTTTTGGCTTAGTAACGTAACCTTTAACTGTAATATCTTCACTTGTATAGTTTACTTCGACAAGGTTATCATAAACTTCTTTTCCATATATTGTATATATTATGTCTTGCATACTACAAGCTGTTGTGTTATAAACCAATTTGCCATCTATATAATAAGTAAAAGCAATATCGCTGTGAGAAAGCATAAATTTTTCAATCAGATGAGTGATTTCAGCCTCCTCTGTTTTAGGTTTGCGTAAAAACTTTGCCCTTACAGGAGTGTTAAAGAATAGGTTAGAACAAGAAATAGTTGTTCCGTTTTCTCTTGCAACTTCAACTACTTGGTCAAAAATACCACCATTTACCTTTATAGAATAGCCAACTGCACTCTCTTTAGTTTTTGACGATAATTTTACTTGGCAGACAGCCGAAATACTTGCAAGCGCCTCTCCTCTAAAGCCAAGACTTAGGATATTGTCAAGATCCTCAACATCCTTTATCTTGCTTGTTGCATGTGGAAGAAAGGCAGTGGCAATATCCTGCTTTTCAATGCCACAGCCATCATCAGATACCGTTATATTTTTAATTCCACCGTCTGTTATCTCTATAACGATGGCTTTGGCTTTGGCATCTATGCTGTTTTCAACAAGTTCTTTTACAATGGAAGCTGGTCTATCAACCACCTCTCCTGCCGAAATTCTGTTATATACCCTAGGCTCTAAAACATTAATCATTGTTAGACTCCTTTACTTTTGTGGTCAAATCACTAAGGATATCAAAAGCGTGAAGTGGTGTTACCCTATTCATATCAACATCTCGAAGCACTGCAAGGATTGACAGAGCTAGCTTATTATTTTCTTGTGCCTTTTCTTTATTTTCTTTGAATATATTTAAGTCTAGTTTTTGATTGACAAGTTCAAGATTTTTTGATATTTCCTTTGCCCTATCAATCACTTGATTTGGAACGCCTGCAAGTTTTGCAACCTCTATACCAAAGCTTCTACTAGCACCACCTCTTACAATCTTTCTTAAAAAGATTACATCGTCATTTATTTCTTTTACTGAGATTTTGTAATTTTTTACGCCTTCAAGTACGCCTTCAAGCTCCGTTAATTCGTGATAGTGCGTAGCAAATAGCGTTTTAGCCTTAAAGTTTTTTGAAAGATATTCTACCACCGACCACGCTATACTCAAGCCATCAAAGGTAGAGGTTCCTCTGCCTATCTCATCAAGCACTATAAGGCTTTTGTCTGTGGCGTTAGCTAAAATGTTTGCTACCTCGCTCATCTCTACCATAAACGTGCTTTGCCCAAATGCCAAGTCATCACTTGCTCCTACCCTTGTAAAAATTCGGTCAGTTATAGGAATAAAAGCCTCTTTAGCTGGAACAAAACTGCCAATATGAGCAAGAAGTGTGATAATCGCCACCTGTCTCATATAAGTGCTTTTACCTGCCATATTAGGACCTGTGATAATCATAATTTTATTCTCTTCCTCATCAAGCAAAGTGTCATTTACTACAAATTGACCTCTTTCCATAAACTGTTCAACAACAGGATGCCTTCCGTCAATAATCTTTAAGGTTTTTACGCTTGAATTTATGGTTGGTTTTGTAAAATTATTTTTAACTGCAACTTCTGCCAAAGACAGAATTGCATCTATTTTTGCAATCGATTGTGCTATGTGCTGGAAAGTTTGAATATATCTTGCTAAAATATTTTTTATCTCCGCATAGATTTCATTTTCAAGTTGGATGGCTTTTTCTTCAGAGCCCAATATCTTATCTTCAATAACTTTTAAATCTTCTGTGATATATCTTTCGTTATTAGCTATAGTTTGTTTTCTGATATACCTAATTGGCACTTTATCTATCTGGCTTCTATTTACCTCAATAAAATAGCCAAAAACTTTGTTTCTTGTAATCTTTAAGTTTTTTATGCCAGTTTCAGCAATCTCTTTCTTTTGCAAGTCCTCAATCCAAATTTTACCCAAAGTTTTAGCGTCACGATATTCATCAAGCTCTTTGTTAAACCCTTTTTTGATAAAATCACTTTTAGCATTAAGCATATTTTGGTCTTCCCGTAGTGAATTTTCAAGAAGTTCAACTATATTATTAACATCCACTATATTTTGATTGCACTCATTTAAAAGTGGATCATCTATCGCCTTTAAGCAATCTTTAATATCTGGAAGTTCTTTTAAAGAATTTTTTAAAGACAAAAGTTCACTAGGATAAACATTACCATATGCTATTTTCCCAGAAATTCGCTCAATATCCTTGATATTTGATAGACTTTGAGACAATCTATCTCTTACTATCAATTTTTTAACCAGTTTCTCAATAGCATTTAATCTGTTGTTGATTTCTTTTGAATCTTGCAAAGGTTCATCAAGCATTTTTCTTATATATCTTGCCCCCATTGCAGTTTTAGATTTATCTAAAACCCAAAGAATAGTTCCATATTTTTTTCTATCTCGATTATTTTCTGTAATTTCAAGATTTCGCCTTGTATTCATATCAAGCGTCATAAAATTATTATTTTTTACTACATTTATCTTATTGATATTTGTAAGGCTACGCTTTTGAGTTTCGTGCAGGTACTCAAACAATGCACCAGCACTACAAATTATGCTATCTTTTCCCTTTAACTCGAACACTGCTTGATAATTTTCTCCAAATTGTTTTGCTAAATTATCATTTGCCCTCGATTTAGAAAAAGCCCATTCATAGTAAGGCGACAGCTTGCTAGCATTACCTAATTTAACTACACTTAAATTGTTATAAAACTCCCTTGCCTCTTCGTTACCAATAACTTCTGAAGGATTAATTCTTGAAAGAAGGTCACAAACTTTGCCTGTAAGATTTTCTTTTATCTCTAAAACCTCAAAAATTCCAGTGGAGATATCCACATAGCTTACCCCAAGCCTTTCGCCATTTTTAAATATTGACATAAGATAATTGTTCTTCTGTCCCTCAAGTAAGTCTTCTTCAACGATTGTGCCTGGAGTAACTACTCGAACAACATCACGCTCTAGCATCTTTACACCCTTTTTAGGTTGAGTTAGCTGTTCGCATATTGCCACTTTATGCCCATTTGCTACCAACTTGCCTATATAAGTTTGTGCCGAATGATAAGGCACTCCACACATAGGAGCTTTTTCAACTCTTCCACACGCTTTGCCTGTAAGAATCAAATCAAGTTCTTTTGAAGCAAGGATAGCGTCATCAAAGAACATTTCGTAAAAGTCGCCCATTCTATAGAAGAGAATACAGTCGTTATATTTTTCTTTTATCTGAAGATATTGCTCCATTGCTGGAGACATTTTTTCTATCATTTTTTGTTCTCCTTTTGCAATTTTTTCTCAAGTGCTAAAAGTTTGTTGACCCTTTCGCCTTTTACCTCTTCTGGTATTTGATCTTCCATCTTGCTTGCAACAGTGCCCTCTCTTGGCGAATATTTAAAAGCAAATATGCTATCATATCCCACTTGTTTTACAAGGTCGCAGGTATCATTAAATTCTTCCTCAGTTTCGGTAGGAAAACCTACTATAAAGTCAGAGGTAATTCTGCAGTTAGGCATTTTTTCTCTTATCTTTTTAATAATATCTAAATACTTCTCTCTAGTGTAACTTCTGTTCATCAGCTTTAATATTCTGTTGTTTCCACTTTGTGCTGGAAGATGAATAAATTTTTCTATCTTGTCTTCCTCAGCAATCGTCTGTATGACGTCATCTGTTAAATCTTTAGGATGTGACGTCATAAATGAAAGTGTGAAATTCCCCTCAATTAAACAAATATCTCGCAGGAGTTTTGCAAATGTTATCTGCGGATTCAAATCTTTTCCATAGGAGTTTACATTCTGACCTAATAAAGTGATTTTTTTGTATTTGCCTTCCGCAACGATTTCTTTAATTTCCTTTAAGATATTTTCTTCTTTTCTAGATTTTTCTCTTCCTCGAACATAGGGAACTATACAATAGGTACAAAAATTATTACAACCTTGCATAATATTTACCCACGCATTATCTCCGCTAGTGCGTTTATATGGCAAGGTTTCATCTATTTCTCCCTCGTCAAAAAGCTCAAGTTGTCTGCCTTTTTTGACGGCTTCAATATAATAGCCAAGTTTAGGTAGATTAAAGGTGCCAATCACTATATCAATAAATGGAAAGGTGTTCATCAGCTTTTGTGCGGTCTGTTCTTTTTGAGTCATACACCCACAAACAGCAATAATCAAATCTTTATTATTTTTCTTAAGTTTTTTCAGATTGCCCACATTTCCAAAAACTCTATCTTCAGCCCCTTCTCGTATTGCACAGGTATTAAACACTATTATATCGGCGGTTTCTCTTGTGTCAGCTTGAGTATAGCCTAATTTTTCTAATATTCCCGCAATCTTTTCCGATTCGTGTACATTCATTTGACAGCCATAAGTTACAATAAAATATTTCATAAGTTCTCCATTAAAATCAATTTGTAATTAAATTATACTATAAATCTTTCAAATTTTCAAATAAAAATTATTTAATACACAAATATTTTTTATTAACTGTTACATAATAATTCAAATGAAAAAATTTGTAAAGGTTGTATTCATCATTTTGTTTGTTTTGATTTTGTCGGCAATAATTGGCGTTGCTTTTTATGTATCGGCAAACTACATTAAGGCTAGAGCGTTAAGTCTAGACACCGAGGCACTAAGCTCGCCATATACCGCTATTCAAGTTTTTGATAGCGAAAATAAACCTATTAAAGAAGATAATGAAGTTAACAAAGCTTTTGCAAAATTATCCTCCCTTTCAGAAAACACCAAAAATGCTTTTATCTCCATAGAGGATAAAGAGTTTTACAAGCACAAGGGAGTAAATTACAAAAGAATAGCCAAGGCGATTTTAAATAATATAAAGGCAAGAGGGTTAAAAGAAGGTGCATCGACTATCACTCAGCAACTTATCAAAAACACACAGCTCTCTAGCGAAAAAACTTTTGCTAGAAAGATAAAAGAGATTGCCCTGGCTCAAAAACTTGAGGCAAATTTTAATAAAGACCAAATCCTAGAACTTTATCTAAACGCCATATATTTTGGCAATAATTGTTATGGTATTGAAAGTGCCTCAAACTATTACTTTTCTAAAGAAGCCAAAGCCTTAACAGTTGAAGAGGCCTCACTTCTTGCCGGGTTAATCAAATCTCCTGCCAAGTACTCTCCTATAAAAAATTATGATAATGCCCTAAAGCGACGCAACCTAGTTTTAAGTGAAATGTATAGCGATGGAAAGCTTGCAACCGATGAGTATAACAAGGCTATGCAAAGTAAAATTCAACTAAATATCAATACTCAAAAAAAGAACAAATTAAATTCATATTGTCAAGCCTCTATTGATGAGGCTGAGAGTATTTTAGGCTTGCCAGCAAAACAGATTGCCCTTAAAGGTTACAAAATTTACACCTATCAAAATCAACAAAAACAAGAGGCGCTCGATAGTGCCCTAACCGCCAAAGAGCTTGACTGTGACTATGGCGGAATTGTTATAAACAATCAAAAACATTGTGTCGAGGCATACAGCGGAAAAAGTAACTATAAAATTTTAGAGGCAAAACGCCAGCCTGGTTCGTGCATTAAACCTATTTTGGTCTATGCTCCAGCGTTAAATGAGGATATTATCTATCCTTGTTCTCAACTGCTTGATGAAAAAACGACAATTTCTGACTATTCTCCTAAAAATGTTGGCAATGTGTATCACGGTTACGTATCTGCAAGAGAAGCTTTGTCAAAATCGATGAATATTCCAGCTGTCAAAGTTCTTTCCTACCTTGGCATCGACAAAGGCAAGGCTTATGCCGAGCAGATGGGTATAGAATTTGACCAACAGGACAACAGCTATACCTTGGCTCTTGGCGGAATGACTTATGGAGTAAATATCCTAAAGCTTGCGGGAGCCTACTCCACCCTTGCAAATGGAGGGAAATTTGCCTCCCCCCGCTTTGTAGCCTTTATTACCGACAAAAACGGTAAACTTGTTTATGTAAATAAGCCAGCAGAAAAACAAGTTTTGCGACAGGATAGCAGTTATTTGGTAACTGATATGTTAAGAACGTGTGCAAAAAGTGGTACAGCTAAAAAATTAAACTCACTGGAGATGGATATCGCCTCTAAAACTGGTACTGTAGGAAAAAGTAACTCGAAGCTAAACTTAGATGCGTGGAATGTATCTTACACCAAAGACCAAACTTGCGGTGTTTGGCTTGGCAATCTTGACAACACGCCAATCAGTTATGCTGGAGGCAATCAACCTACCGAGATAGTAAAGCAATATTTTACTGCCATTAAAGACACTTCAGTTTTTCAAGTGCCAAGCACAATTGTCGAGCGAGATATAGACCAAACTGAACTTAATGAAAATCACAGAGTTGTGCTTGCCAACATCTATATGCCTGAGCGTTATAAACATAAAGAGCTATTCTCTACCCTCAACCTACCAAACGACATTTCAGATAAATTTACCACGCTTGAAAAACTAAACCTTACAAGTGTTGTAGAGGATAACAATGCAATCATTACATTAAATTCCAAAAGTTACATTACCTATGACTTTATTATAGATGGAAAAATTATAAAGCAAATTTCTGGAAAAGAGGGCGAGCAGATAATAACCCTGCCTTTAAACAAACACAAACAAACCGTAGAAATAGCTTACTACTACACTTTAGACCCTACTATAAGCTCTAGCGAAAGTATAACACTAATCAAATCCAAGACCACACAAAAAGCTTATAGTGATAAGTGGTTTATATAAAAATACTATTATGCAATAGTTATAAATCTATTACATAATAGTCCTTAAAAAGCACTAATCAACAAAAAAACAGAGGATTACTCCTCTGTTTTTGTACCTTCAGTTTTTTGGGTAGAATCTGCTTGATTATTATTGCCTATATTATAAGCATCTTTAACTTTTGCAAAGATTTCGTTATAAATATCTTTATTTTGTTCAAGATAGGTTTTAACATTTTCTTTACCCTGTCCTATCTTTTCATCGTTATATGAAAACCACGAGCCTGATTTTTTGATTATGTCTTTGTCAAGAGCAAGGTCAATTACACAACCGATTTGGCTAATCCCCTCTCCGTAGACTATATCAAACTCAGCCGTTCTAAAAGGTGGAGCAAGCTTGTTTTTAACTACTTTAACAACTGTTCTGTTGCCTATAAAGTTTGTGCCATCTTTTATAGCATCCTTTTTTCTAACATCAAGTCTGATACTTGAGTAAAATTTAAGGGCTTTACCACCTGTTGTTGTTTCTGGCGAGCCAAACAATACACCCACCTTTTCTCTTAACTGATTGATAAAGATAACGGTTGTATTGCTTTTATTTATTATACCTGTCAATTTACGAAGGGCTTGGCTCATCATTCGAGCTTGCAGTCCTACGTGATTTTCGCCCATTTCGCCATCTATCTCGGCTTTTGGAGTGAGTGCTGCAACAGAGTCAACTACTATAATATCTACCGAGCCTGACTTAACCAAAGTTTCACAAATATTAAGTGCTTGTTCTCCGTTATCTGGTTGAGAAATCAACAAATCATTAAGCTGTACGCCTAGCTTTTCGGCGTATGCAGGATCTAGAGCATGCTCTGCATCTATAAACGCAGCAGTTCCACCTGCATTTTGTGCCTCTGCTATTATATGCAATGAAACAGTTGTTTTACCTGAAGATTCTGGACCATAGATTTCGATTATTCTTCCCTTTGGAATGCCACCTATACCCAGTGCTATATCAAGCGTTAAACACCCTGTTGAAATAACATCAATAGGAGCATTTACCTTTTCCCCAAGTTTCATTATAGCACCTTTGCCATATTGTTTTTCAATTTGCAAAAGTGCTTGTGAAAGTGCTTCTTCTCTACTATCTTTCTTAACATCTTTCTTTTCCATAATTACCTCTTAATACCTATATATTTTAACAAATTTTTCCAAAATAACAAAACAATATTAATATGTAATTTCATTTTGTCTAAGTTTTTTAGTCAAATGAAACAAAAGTGCATTTTTTGCCATCTGTTTGCTAGCCTCTTTACTTGCCTTAAAGAGATTTTTGTAAATATGCACTTCATTTTTGTCGGCTATAGCAAAAGTAAATTCTAAAGTGTTATCCACAAATCTTCCGTTTGTCACTACAGCCAAATCACTTTGCGATTCTTTTAAATAGTTTAAAGTTTTATCATAGAGTGCATCATTATTGTTAAAGTCAAATTTTTCAAAACTAGCTCTTTTGATTACTGATAGGTCGTCATCATAATTAAGCAAACTGCTTGTGATTAAGCCTTGTGTAATATTTTCACATATAGCAAGCTTTTGTTCTTTTAATTTTAACATCTTGATAACAATTTCTGGCAAGCTCATTTTGTTTTCACTATAAATATTCTGTTTAAATTCTGAGACAATTTTTGCCATATTATCATCTAGCAAGCTCTCTTGCCAATCGTATGAAACAACTATGTCGCATAAAAGATTGTCATAACTTATTTTATAGCTAAAATTTTCTATCTGAGTTTTTAAGGTTTCTAGCCGAGAAAGTACCTGCTCTTGCGACAGACCAAAGATATGAAATTCACAAATTTTTCTATTTTCATTGTTTGTTAAAGCTTTATTAAGCAAGTTATAATCTACTTCTAGTGGCACAAAGATAACCTTTCGCCCTGCTCTATCAAAAACCACCAGTTGCTCATCTATAAAGATTTTTTTGCTACCAAGTTTTTGAATATGCTCTATGATAAGATTGTCAAGGTTTTGATTTTCACAAAAAATAATAAGGTTTTCCTCTCCTAAGATAAAGTCACGTTTTAAGTCAAAGTTTTCTACATAGATTGCCTTTACATCAATCAGATTATATAAACATATATGATTAAATAAGTCATAATTGAATTTTATTTGACCATTTAGCACTTTATCAGAAAAAACAAAAACCTTATATTCCATTTATCCCTCTATTCTTTTTTAGTCTTTTTGTGCTTTAATTTTTCTTCCTTTATTTTGCTTGTTTGCAACTCTTCTTGAGAGTTAATTTCGTTTTCTTGAGAGCTAATTTCTTCTTTTTGAGAGCTTATTTCATCTTTTTGAGAAACTTGCTCGTTTGCCTTATCTTTTGTTAAGAAAACCTTTTTATTCCTTATTAAGTAGCTTATGCCTGTGTACAAGGTTACCAAAGTTGTGATAATTAAAAGAAGCATCATAATATAGTTAATTATTCCAATTACTACGTTGCCCTCTTCAAAAGAGACAATATCAGTCAAAACAAAGGCATATATCATATAGATACTTAAAACTACAAACTGCAAAGTTGCTTTAATTTTTCCGCCCTTATCGGCAGCAAGCACTATACCTTTTGAAGCAGAAATTTGCCTTAACGCACTAATTATAAATTCCCTTGCAAGCATTATTACCACGCAAGTCACACCAAGCCACGATGGAAAAACTATGGCTGGCATAATTTTTACAGGCACTGCAATAATTAAAATCATAGCAGTCATAACTAGCACCTTATCAGCTATTGAATCAAGAAAAACGCCAAGGTTAGTTACTTGATTATTTTTGCGTGCAAGGTAACCATCGACAAAATCAGTAAGGCATGCTACAATAAAGAGCAGTGCCGAAACTAGTCTTCCATAAGGAATAAATGTTGCTAAGTAAAAAAATACAATAAGTGGAATAAGGCACAGCCTTAATAATGAAATTTTATTTGGTGTATTCATACAACCTCCCCTATATAATCACTACCATTAAAATCTTTTATCTTTACTGAAACGTATGTAAAACACTTTATATTACCATTATCTACAAAACGGACATTAAAGTCAACTAAAGGAGACATTTTTTGACTATGAGCCAAAAATTCTCCTGTTTGGCTATCATAAAAATCTACCAAAACTTCTATTGTTTTTCCTATAAGGTTTAAAGCTTTTTCACTTGCTATTTGATTTTGCAATTTAGTTATCTTACGATATCTAAGTTTTTTAATAAAGTTAGGCACTTGTTTTTTCATAAAGTAACTTGCAGTGTTAGGCTCTCTTGAATAAGGAAAGAAGCCTGCATAATCAAACTTAGTCTCTTTAATAAACTCATAAAGTTTATTAAATTGTTTTCTACTCTCGCCAGGATAACCGACAATAAAGGTAGAGCGAAGAGCAATCTCTGGATAGTAGTTTTTAATTTTGTCTATTAATGCTCGTGTAGACTTTTCGTCAAGTTTTCTTCTCATACTTTGCAAGATGGTATTATCAATATGTTGAAGTGGCAAATCTAAGTACTTGCACATCTTATCGTTTTTTATGATATAATCAAGGAGATTATCGCTAACTTTTTCTGGATAGGCATAATGAAGTCTAATTGAATGCAAATCTTTAATCTTAGATAGTTTATCGCATAATTTTATTAAGGAGTTTTCGCCATACAAATCCTCGCCATATCTTGTTGGGTCTTGAGCAACTAGAATAAGCTCTTTTACCCCTCTTCCGACAAGGTTTTTTGCCTCAGCAACAAGTTCATCTATTGGATAGCTCTTATACCTTCCCCTTATTCTTGGTATTGTACAATAAGAGCAAACATTGTCACAGCCATCAGCTATCTTTAAATAGGCATATGACGGGCTATTTGTCAAAACTCTTTCATAGTCTTTGATAGGCTTAGATGGTTCTAAACCATAGAGTTTTTCAATAACTTGACAAATTGTATTATTTTCACTAAGTTTTAAAAAGGCATCAATCTTAGGAAAATTTTCTTTAAAGGAATTATAATTTCTCTCTGGAAAGCACCCAGTAACTATAATCTTTTCTATCCTTCCACTATCCTTTAGTCTTTCCATAGCAAGAATATTCATAATAGCCTCTTCTTGAGCGGGCTGAATAAAAGCACAGGTATTTACAATTACAATGTCAGCACTTTCTACCTCTTCTGTAATTGTAAAGCCATATTCTTTTATCTGTCCTAGCATCTTTTCAAGGTCAACCTTATTTTTATCACACCCTAAACTTATTGCAGAGACAAGCTTGTTCTTTAACTCCTCTTTAGTCATAAATATCTCCAAAAATTGAATAAAATTCATCTATTGTAATATAAACTGCCCGTTGTTTTGAGCCTTCAGCACTT
The DNA here is from genome assembly GCA_949296805.1 of uncultured Bacillota bacterium. Taxonomy (GTDB): domain Bacteria; phylum Bacillota; class Clostridia; order Christensenellales; family UBA1242; genus Caccovivens. Next base: position 100,212 of record CASFPO010000045.1, read on the forward strand.
GAAATATACCCTCTCTCTTCCATTTGGTCAACAATTCTTGCAGCTCTTGGATAGCCGATGGATAACTTTCGCTGAACCATAGTGGTAGAGGCAACACCGTTATCAATACAAATCTTTAACGCCTGAGGAAGAAGTGGGTCTACCCCATTATTTTCTCCGCCACCATTAGTAGTCTTTCCAGGGTTATTGATGGCATTTATTGCCTCTTCGTCAAACACTTCCTCATTATTTTGAATGATAAAGTTAACGATATCCTTTGTTTCTGGCGTATCTATAAAGCAACCTTGAAGTCTTGTTGGTTCAGCATCTGACGGTTTATAGAGCATATCTCCATAGCCGAGCAGTTTTTCAGCCCCTGTGCAACCTAAAATAACCTCGCTATCCACCCTGCTTGCTACCTTAAATGCTATTCTTGATGGAAGGTTGCCTTTTAAAGTACCCGTAACTACATCTGTTGATGGTCTTTGAGTTGCCAAAATCAAGTGGATACCTGCAGCACGTGCCTTTTGAGCGATTCGCCTAATCTTATCTTCAATTTCATTTTTAGCAACTGCCATAAAGTCAGCAAATTCATCAAAAATTACCACTAAGTAAGGCATCTTTTTAACTTTGTTTTGCAAAACTTTGTCAAGCTTATTGTACTCACCGATATTTCTAACTCGCTCTTCTGAGATAAGTTTAAACCTTCGTTCCATCTCATCCACTGTCCACTGCAGAGCATTTACAGCTTTGGTTGGATCAGTGATAACTCTTGGAATAACTAAGTGAGGCAAGCCCTCATACATAGAAAGTTCTACTTGTTTTGGGTCTATCATTATAAACTTAACATCGTCTGGCGAGGCTTTGTATAATATAGAGATGATTATTGAGTTTAAGCAAACACTTTTACCTGAGCCAGTAGTACCTGCAACTAAAAGATGAGGCATCTTTTGAAGATTGCAAACTTTTACATTACCTGTAATATCTTTTCCAAGAGCAAAAGTTAGTGGCGATGGCGACAACGCAAACTCTTTAGCTTGCAGTACATCTTTTATTGATACCTTTGCTACTTTACTGTTTGGTACTTCTATACCAACAATACTTCGCCCTGGAATAGGTGCTTCAATTCTAATCTGACCATTTGCTGACAGTGCATAGGCAATATCTGCATCAAGCGACAATATTCTTTTAACTGAGATACCCTCTGGCATCTCAATTTCATACCGTGTTACAGTTGGCCCAATCACAACATTTTGCACTTTTGCTGGAACGCCAAAGTTTTCAAGTGCATTTTCAAGAGCCACTCTCTTCATAGGTATCTCATTATTAATTAAAGAAAGGTCATCTGACTGGGTTGTAATTAAATCTATTGGCGGTTTTGTATACTTGTATGGTTTTATCTTCTCTTGTGGTTTATCATCCTCAAGCTCAACAAAGCGTTTTCTCCTCTCTATCTCGTCAACTGGTTTTGGTTGAGGGTTCTCTTGCTGAGGTTTAGCTAAATCCTTTCTATCAGATATTATTGCATTTTTATCGGTATCTCTAGCAAAGTCACTATCTCGCTTGAAAGAGTTGTTAGTTTGGTCTAAGCCATTCAATCGGTTATTTCTTGAAAATTCTCCTCTGCCAAAGTTTTCTCTCTGTGAGGACTCATCAATAGCACTATAATCAATATACTCACTGTCATTTTCTATTTCAGAATTGTTAGAATAGTTATCGTTTATGTCCTCTTCCCTTTCTATCTTTTCTTGTTTGACTACCGACCTGATAATATCTTCAGCCTCGCTAGTTATCTCCTCGGGTTTAACATCTGGCAAATTGCCCCGTCTTATTTGTTGATTGCCAGACAGGTCATAACTCTCTTCATGCACATAAGAGGATGGTTTTATAGTCTCATTACTTTTTAGGTCGCTGATATTTTTGTTTATATCTTGAATGGTTACGTTATTGTTTAGAAGAGTATTTTGAGCAAGGTTATTCTGAGCGAACTTTTGCTTAGGTCGATGTTCCATAAATTTTTCCATATCCACTTTAGGCGGAGAGAGAAGATACTCTTTCATCGTCATACCAGATGGAACTTTATTATTAAATTCATCGTCAGGAAGTTTTACCTCAAAAGTCTCCTGACCTCTATAACCTTTGCCTACTAGCCCCAATTTTTCTCTAGCTGAAAGCTCCTTTTTTTCTTCTTCCTCACGATTACCATCAAACATAACTTTAGGCTGAGGTTTTGGCTGAGGTTGCACTTTGATAGTATCTTGGTTATTTTTCTGCTTTTCTTTGATTTGCAATTTAATTGGTTTTTGCTGAGCAGTTGTCTTTTTTAAAGAAATAACTGCCTCCACAAAGAAGGCAACACAGGTTACTAGCGCCAAAGCAAGAACAACATACGTAGCAGCTAGCCCCATCAAATAAGCAAGAGTGGAAGGAATAAACCCTATCAGCATTCCCCCTGCTGTAAAGGTTTTGGAATAATTTAGCGCAATAAATTGTCCATAGGTAAGCCCATTTGGAGAACCTAAAATAATAAGCTGAATTATAGCTAGGAAAAAGTATAGGCTAAGCGACAAAAAGATTGCATAACGCTTTGGCATAACATATTTTTTGTTATTTAATAAGGCAAGTGAAATAATAAGCCCAAGTATAGTCAAAGGATAAACAAATATACCAAATACCCCTAAAAAGAAGTGTTGCAAGGCAGGAATAATACTAGTTGCAGAAAACAGAAAAACAATGGTTGAAATTATCAGCAAAGTCCAACCGATTATCTTTTTATTATTATTCTTTTTGGGATTATTTTTATTAACTTGAAAAATCGCCATACCAATTTACCTTATATACAATAAATATAACACAAAAGAAAAATAATCACAACTATTAAGATATACTTTTGCAAATATTTTTTGTTTAAAAATAGATTTTTTTGTAAAATCAACTTATAGTTGTAACATCTGAAAGTTTATAAATTATCCACTTTTAATATATAACATTATTTAAATGGACTATTTTGTTACTTATTTATAATTAAAACATAACAGCTAAAAAATGAGAGGTTTTCATCTCTCATTCTTTTAGATTAAGCCAATAGTTTGTGAAACGGTGGTCAAATTAAAGTTATTAGCTTGAAAGTATTCAATGATTTTTGGCAACGCTTCAACTGTTGCTTGAGTTGGATGCATTAAAATTAAGTCTCCACCCTTTGCTTTTTTAATAGCTCGCTCGTATATTAAATTGGTATCGTGGTCTCTCCAATCAATTGTGTCACGTGTCCACATTATTGTGTGATAGCCCAGCTGCTGAGCACAAGAAACGGTTAGCTTATCATATGCACCGCTTGGAGGTGCAAAAAGGTTCATATCTATACCCAAAAGCTCTTTTACTATGGTATGGGTTGTAGAGATTTCTTCAAGATTGCCCTGCTCGTCGAGTTTGTTATGGTCTTTATGATGGTATCCGTGATTGGCGATTTCGTGCCCCTCCTCATAAATTTTTGTTAAGTAATCCTCGTTAAGCACCGCCCACGTTCCACCTATAAAGAAAGTTGTCTTTACTCCCTTCTCATTAAAAATCTCGAGCATATCATCAAGATATTCAGTCCCCCAGTATACATTAATCATTAGCGAAACATTGTTCTTGCTTGTGTCTCCGTTGTAATACACCCCGCTGACTGCTGAAGTTGGTACAACATTGACCCCCGCAAACACTGCAAACCCACCTATTACTGCAATAATTAAGGCAATAGCCAAATTGCTAGCCCATCTTTTAACTTTAATAACACCAAAGCGAATCTTTTTCATATTCTACTATATTCAAAAGTAGATAATTTCATTACAAAACTGTTCATATCAGACATTATAGTCATACAAAAGTTTAGAATTATGTTAGCAAAACTTTTGCCCTTAGTTTTGTTAAGCTATATAATGGTATATAAATTTATCACATTCTTTTTCTTATGCAAAGCAGAAGTTGTCGACTAAATTCTCAGGAGTTATATATTTTATATGCACTCTCTTACATTTGGCATAGCTTAATGACTGCTTAACTATATCATCCTGCTCTTGAAAAGTTATTACCCTTGAAGAATTATCTATAAGGATTTTGTATTTTTCATTCTCATTATATTGATCATCACTATTTAAAAATATACACTTATCAGCTAATTTTTTAACACGCATATAACGTATATATAAAATTTCTTTAAAGTCATTTAAATTATTGCCTGATATTAAGCATATCAACTTAATATGTGGATAATTATTCTTTAAAATTAATAGAACTTCTGCTACATTTAACTCAAATATGCTGTCAAGTCCTACATAAAAATTTACATAATTTTCATTAATAGCTTTTTGTAAAGCTTCTCGAAAATTATTTAAAATAATACTACATATAATCAAAGCCTCATCAAACATATGGCGTGTTTTAGCATCATTTCCAACTATAATACAGCAACTATCTAAAATATTTTCATCAAATAATTCCTTTTTCATACCCCCTCCTAAGGTTATTATAACAAAATAGTATGTTTTAAGTCAACCCATTTATGCTTTTTAAAACACCCTAGTTTTAAAACAACTATTTTGTAAAATAATAGATAAGGAGTGCGGTATGAATTTAGCTCAAGCGGTTGCATTAAGAACACAAGAATTGTTAAAACAACATAACAAAACACAGTATAAACTGATAAAGGATACACTTTTAAATAAAACTACTATATATAGTTTATTTAAAGATAAAAAGGAAGATGTAAAATTATCAACGGTATATCTAATTGCAGAATTTTTTGGTATGACCTTGGCTGAATTTTTTGACTGCAATTACTTTAAGGATATTGATATTTAAAAGCTAATATTTAACTTTTAGGCTTGGTGCAGAATTATTGTGTGTATGTATGATTTTTTTTGCTAAGCTTATTATATTATCCCCCCCAAACAAGTTTACAGGCAGGCTTGTTAAGAGGGTTGGATACAAAAAAGACTAAGCTTATGCTTAGTCTTTTTTATGAATTAAATATTTAAGTACCTCTAAAGTTATTGATTAACGTGTGTTTTCACACTTGTACTTTCTCTGTGCTTGGCTTTCGCTTTGCACACTACTACTTCCGTAGCATCGACTATCTTCTCTTTAAAAGGAGGTGATCCAGCGGCACCTTCTGATACCGCTACCTTGTTATGACTTAACCCCAATCGCTGGTTTTACCTTTGGCGGCTGCCTCCTATCTCTAGGTTAGCTCACCGACTTTGGGTCCCCCCAACTCTCA
>CASFPO010000046.1 GCA_949296805.1 uncultured Bacillota bacterium
ATTCGGAAATCGACGGATAACAGATTATTTGCATCTCCCCGTCGCTTATCGCAGCTTATCACGTCCTTCATCGGCGCCTAGTGCCAAGGCATCCCCTATATGCTCTTTGTAGCTTAATCATTTTAAAAATGAATTGGATAATCTTAGCATTTTCGCTAGTCTTAAAATTAAGACTTACTCTTGTATTCATTTACTCGACGTAAATTGAATTTTGCAAAAGATATTCGTATTACGTATAAACATAATTGAATATTTGTTTTGCTCGTTTTACATTCTGTAAAACTTTCTATTATGTAGTTGTCAAGGTTCTATTGCTAACGGGTGCAACCAGCACCTTTCCGAGTTAGCAAGAGTATAATATCACAAAGCTAAACATAATGTCAACACTTTTTTCAAAAAAATTTTAAAAATTTTTAATTTTTTTTAAGTTTTTTTCTTTTTTCGCCAACACATTTCCACGTGTTTGCTTTTTTGATAGAAAAAACTGCTTTTTTAGCTCAGTTTTTCTATTTTTTAAGAGAGGAAAATTTACAATTTTTTAGAGAAATTTGCATAAGTTTGGCAATCTTACTGATTACTAGCACGATAATTTTAACTAAGTATCCGCTGACTTAATGCACATTTTACTTAATGTAACTTATAAATTCACTTATTATATTATATAATTATATTATACATAAATCCTATTATATATCGTGCAACTTTTTAGTCTAGTTCTTTTGTCAAAGATTATCTATAACAAAACTTTGTATTTTTTTAATTTCCTATTGAATTATTAATCTGTATGTGATATATTAGATTATCATAACAACATCGCAATAGAAAAGTCTGCTAAAATTGTTTACAGGTACTTTAGCTAAAAACATTCAAGGGGAAACAAATGAACATTACCAAAAAATATCAGGACATAGCCAAAAATTGTAACGTGGGAGGAAATTTGTGGGAAATAGGCACCATTGCAAAGACTCAGTCAGGAAGGCTTATGCTTGACTGCGGAATAATAAAAGCTTTTATAAAAGTTCCTCATAGCGTAAACTATAAGTGTGGGCTTGCATCTGATTATACTAAAGAAAGAGAAATAAAAGATAATGACTATGCAACTGCCAGCGAACTTATTGCAAAAGAAATCTATGAACAATTTGGCTTTATGACTGCCAGCTATTTTCTTAAAAAAGTTGATAAAATGTATGTCCTTGCTTCCCCTAATTTTCTTAAAGGAATGTGCCAGTATAACACTTACTTAGAAATTTTAAATCAAAAAAGGCTGAAACAGACTTCATCAAGTGAAGAAGAAAATAATTCTCAAAGTCAATACAGGTCACTTGTATTTGTTAAGAACAAAATTACTGATGCTGTAAAAAATAAAGAAAAGTATCTAACCTTTATGACGGAGGAATGTTACGATAAATATATGAGTTATATGTTGATTGCATTGTTAACCTTTTCTAATGACGAACACCCTGGAAATGTCATCTTTTGTAAGCAACCAACATCAGAAAAGTATGAAGATATCTTTATTTACGATAAAGAATCTACTGTATTTAATTTTTTGCTTGCTAAAAATATGATGTTTAAAGATATCAAGGATTGCTTGCTTTATAGAAGTCAACGTGGTAGTCATATTGTGCTATGCTATGAAACAGAGAACTATCACACTAAGAAAACTGTTTTAAAATATCTTATTGATGAGGGAATGTTGAAAGAACAATATATAGAGATAATCAAAAAATATGCTAACCTTAGTTTTGACAGCATAAAACAAGATATCTATATGAAAAGGGATTTTTTAATCAAAGAATCCCAACTTGATTGTTATAAAATAGGCGAACAATTAGCTGAAGAGCTTGCACAATACTCTTAAATTATAAACTTTTTGCATTACATAAAAAAGCTGTAGTATAACTACAGCCCACAACATCAAACTGTTTGTTTGATGTTTTTTAGTCGTTATCTTTATCTTTATCAGATTTATCAGATTTATCACAACCACTAAGTTTAATAACACTTACAATACCAACGCCAGTAAGCACAACTCCAGAAAGCGCTGCGGCAAGGTAGCCCACATTGTTTAAGGCACTTGCAAATGAAGTTCCATCAAAGCTCGCATTCCAAGCAATACCATTAAGTACACTGCCTACCACAATCATAGCAATGCCAATTGCAAGAATAATTAGTGTTGTTGTAATTAACTTTTTCATTTCTCCCTCCTCTTAATATAGATAATATATAGATAATTATATATATAACCTATTACTAATTATTATATTACCGAGTTTATAATTTATTGTCAATTAAAAATGGAATTATTTGATAATTATATAAAAAAATATAAAAACCTTTAAAATTCTTCTATTTATATGATTAAACATATTTATAGATAATATTTATTATCTAAAAGGAGTAAACATAAATTTAAAAGCTGGGAATATTAGTTTAACTCTAGTGCTGAAACTGATATTGCTATTTTTTAACAACACTATTTATCTCTTGTAATTCAAAACGGTACTCTTGATTGTTCCTATTTACCTTTTCAACAAACATATCAAATGGTCTAGCAAACAGCTTGCCCCCTCCATATAGGGCTCTATAAATAACCATTTTTCGCCAGTTTCAGAATGAATTGCTATATTTTCACGATATAATAATCACCCTTGAAATGCTTATAAACTCTACCAACTAAAACTTCCATATTTTTCCTCCTTGTGAATTTGAAAAAATATGTTCTCCAACTAATGCTGGCGGGAAGAGAGGGATTTGAACCCTCGCGCCGGTTGCCCGACCTACAGCCTTAGCAGGGCCGCCTCTTCGACCTCTTGAGTATCTCCCCTTATTATCGAAATTGTTATAGCATAGTTTATCGCTTTTTGACATTATGATTTATGAAGTTTTCCTCCAAAATCTTTTGTCTAGGCTATATATTAACACAAAATACTTGCTATTGTCAATTATTTTTGTCAAACATTAGTATAAAAATTCTTAAAATTTATCAACAAAATCTAAAATTTTAACGCTTTTTCTTTTTTATTATATACAATTGTCATTAATTATTATGCTAAAAAATAAGATTGACTATTGACGATGACTACTTTTTGTAATATAATTAAGTTATGATATGGAGGCCTTATGATACTTGAAACTATTTTAAATGAAACTGCAGAACAATTTTATTTTGTTAATCATCCTATAGAATATATATCTAGCATATTATTTTACAAAAAGCCAAACTCCTCTGTTTTGCTAAACAGGTTTAAGTACTCAGGGGTGTATCAAAAACTTGCAAACAATTTAAAGGACACTCGTATAACAAGTGAAATAAAAAACAAATTTACTTTAGCATATGTTGATGTATTAAATAGCGTAGGAATGGCTATAGAAAGTGCAATTCTTCAAGATGTTGACAACATATTGTTTAAAGTTGAAAATGAAGACGCACTATCTGAACAAACAAAAGACAAACTACTTAATAAATCCATTTGTGATTACTTTGATTATTTTTATTATTGTGACTGTATTCACGAAATTTTACCGACTGCTAATAATTTACTTGATTCGGCTACTTCTATTATCGCAAATGGGCAATATAAAAAGACCGAGTTAGATAAATTAACATCCATAAAAAAACATTTTGATGGGATTGCCATTCAAAATAGAAAGTTTTTAAGATATTTAAATAATTTTTTCGACAAAGAATTAGAATTTAATTACGAGAGCATGATAAATATGCTAGAGGCTTTATATTTAACTGCTAGACATGAAGAAATGTCTAAGCCCAGCAGTAAACAAACGACCAAAATTAAAGCAAATAGTCCAAAACCTTTTATAAATAATAATACCCTTAGTATAGACGAAGCTTTGGATAAAAACTTTAAAGACCTTGTCGGACTTAAAGCTGTTAAAGAAGGTATTAAACAAAAGGCAAAATTGATATTAAAAATTCCTAACAAAGCAATAGACTTAAATTACAGAATTGTAGGCAATCCTGGCGTTGGCAAAACTACTGTAGGTCAAGCAATGGCGAGAACCTTTTTTGATATTGGCATACTAAAAAGTCCTACACTTGTATATTTAAATGGTGCTGAACTTAAAGCACAATATGTTGGACACACTACCGAAAAAGTAAAAGAAATATTCACAAATGCAAAAGGTGGCACCGTTTTTCTTGATGAAGTTTATAGCTTGGCAGAATCGAAAACAGGTGGCGATTCTTTTACTCAAGAGGCAATTACTCAGCTTATGATAGAAGTAGAACAGCTTTATCAAGATCAATTAAAGGACCCTTCAAACAAAACTCTTGTTCTAATGGCAGGCTATAAAGACAAATTAAATGCCTTACTAGATAAAAATATAGGTTTTAGACGCAGATTTTCGAACATTTTTGAGCTTCCTGACTATTCTGTTCCAGAACTTGAGGAAATATTTATAAACTTGATGAAAAAAGATGGGTTTGAGATGACAGATAATGCCAATGCTTTATTGAAAGATGTATTAAAATCACAAAAAGAACAAAAAAATTTTTCTAATGCAGGATATGTGAGAAACTTACTTCAAAAAGCAGAAGAATTCCAAGCTGGCAGAGCTGATGATACTGATTTTTGCATAAATGACAGTGATATAGAGCAGGCTAGCAACGCAATGGACGATAGGGAAGAAGAAAAAAGAGCAATAGGATTTTAGTGGAGAATATTTGACAAAGCTTTTGACTTTTATTAAAATAACTATATAAAAGGTATTATTTATGTTAAACGATAAAAATATGATTGAAATTCCTGAGCTCCCTTCAGCAAATGAATTATTATACAAAAACACAACCAAACTTAGTGAGCAGGCTATAACATCTTTTCAAATATTTGCGATGAAAAAAACTACTTGGCTAATAGCCACCCTTATAACTGTAGTGTTTGGCGGACTTGGTATAGGATTATGTTTTGTAAATACTTATATTGGTGTGGCGGTGCTAATTGCTGGGATATTAGGCGGAGTTATCTTCTTCCCCTATCTTGTTCGTAGTCAGATAAAAAAACAAAATGAGCTTATATTTCAGGGTGGAATAAATGTTAACGAATTTGAGTTTTATGAAAATCAATTAATTGTTACAAACATTGATAAAAATAGCGAAAGTGACATCTTTCAATCTTACCTATACAAAGATTTGAATAAGATAATTGAATTTGCGGATTATGTTGCTATATACATTAACAAAAACCAAAGTTATCTTTTAGACAAAAGGGGCATGAATAAGGGAACGATATCTGAAGTTCTGTCTCTTCTTAAACAGAATAATATTCAATATATTGATAAACAAGCCTTAGGAGAAAACAAAAAATAGGTCGCTTTTTAGTTTGCCAAATTTGGCAAACTTTTTTTGGGACAAGAAAACCACAAGCAGTGCTTGTGGTTCCAAAAGGCTTACAGCTATGGACATCAAAAACCTCCTATGTTAAAATATAGTTGAAGTTTTGCCGCTTTAACTAAAAACATAGGAGGTTTTTGTCTATGAA
>CASFPO010000047.1 GCA_949296805.1 uncultured Bacillota bacterium
ATTATCGGAAGCCGAACTTGCTTGCAAGAGTGAGGCTGATGGTTATACAAATTATGTGAAGAGTGCGTGAAACGCACAAATTCGTAAGAATTTATTAAAATTTTATGATAGTAAAATTTTAACATCACATAGTTTATATTATCGGAAGCCGAACTTGCTTGCAAGAGTGAGGCTGATGGTCATACATACTATGTGATGAGTGTGCGTTAGCACACAAATTCGTAAGAATTTATTAAAATTTTATGATAGTAAAATTTTAACATCACATAGTTTATATTAAATAAATATTCTCTTTACAAAAATTCAGTAGAAGATCTACTGAATCAATTGCTATTATTTTAAATCAAATTTTGATTTGTTTTAACTAAAATAAGCTTCATACTTTTTCAACCTTGCTTAAAAGTTGAAGATGACGAAGTTCGTTCCCGTTTTTGTCCACTCTGTAAAGATAATAATTTTCGTCTGCTACTGTTTCGCTCTCACTATCCTCTTCCTCAACGTCCTCTTCGCTCTCCTCGAGTTGCGCATAAAAATATATATAATTTCCATCGTAACCACATTCGCCTGAGATTATGCTTGTCATAGAAACCAAAACCTGTTCTTGCCTGTCAAGCACACTTATTCTTGAAATGGAAGTATCATCAGAATAATAAACATAATTTCCTTCAACAAAAAGTATATCGCTAAACTGGTCGCTCTCTAAAAGAGTAACAGGTGTAGGATCGACATAATTCCCAGTAGTTCCATATATGCTTAAGGTTGGCTTGTATATGAGTTTGCTGTTAGAGATAAACACATAGCCATCGCCCGCCTTGCTAAGATTTGAAATCTCGCTGTGTGAGGTGTAAAACTCCTTAGCTCCATTAAATAGCTTGCCATCGGTTACAACATTGTGGTAGAAAATTGATTGAGGAGTTTCGCTAGACGAATGACTATATACAACAATGTCGCCCTCCCTTCCTAAAAAGCTTGTCTGCGAGCCACTAATCTCAAGGTTATTGCTGTAATCTGAAACTTTACCTGTTGCAAAATCCACTTCTTTAATTCTTATCGTCTGATCATTTTCATCCTCTGAAGCTGTGGTAAAAAGTATATTCCTTATTGTAGAATTTTCATCACAAATAGCAACCGAGGTTACACCCTCGGCAAGCAATTCAGTCTTTCCTAACCTAGAGCCAATCCTGATTGAATAAAGATTGTAAGAAGTCGCCTCACTATCCGCAGGACAATAGATAATGTAATAATAATTTCCGTCATTTCCCTTTTGTGCAGTAATGATGCTGTTCTCGTCAAATCTAAAAGTTTCTATCTCATCAAAATTGTCGCCATTGTATTTAACTCTAAAAAGTGATACTTGAGAGTAGTCATTTTCAAGGCTCGTTGTTTGATGGGTATTTACTGAAGTAAAGTACAAGTATTCTCCAAGAGCAAACATATACTGATTTTCAAACCCAACAAATCTGTCATTTACTTTTTCCGTTCCAATAGGGCTTGGGTTGACATAGTCATCTTCGTCAGCCTCATAGCTATAGCTGATATTTGAAAGTTTAAGCCTATTCAAATACCCAGTCTCCTCAGCCTCGTCATAATCAAACCCCTCCTCGCTAGAAGAGGTAAAACTATTGCCATAATAAAGATAATCGCCGACGATTGCAATCTGCCCTTTGTAATATTGAATGTCCTCATATGATATCTTGTTGCCATTGCTATCTCTTACGTCAGAGACAGTAGCACAGCCCGTCAAAAACAGTGCAACACAAACAAGAAGAACAATTATTTTTAGTATATTATTTTTAGCAATAGATTTCATATAACTCTCCTGAAGATAACTTTCTGCTCTTTGTAGTTTACTATAATTTAAAATAAATGTCAATTAAAATAGAGCATATCCCTTTGTTTTATTAATTATATCCTATTATAAATATTTCTATAAGCTTTTGTGTTATTGTTTTTTAAGACGTACCCCATCTTGCATTTTTAAAACAAAGAGATATAAAAGAAGCAAGCCCCGCAAGGCTCACTTCTTTAATCTTTACCTTTGTTATAACTTTGCAACTTATTTTCTAGTAAACTTATAGTAACCGTCTGCAGTTGGACTTTTTTCAAAGGTTGAACCGTTAAGATAGGTGTTTGTATATGATCCGCCATCAATTATGCTTGCAAGCACTCGGATGGTGGTGGCATTCTCAATCAAGCGTCCGCAGATGGCATTACCTAATTGCTCATATATATCCCCGCTATCGATTGTGACTGTTGCTAGACTTGTGCAACCAGAAAATGTAAAGGCCCCACTTATACTTCTCACTCTTGATGGAATTGTTATACTTGCTAGATTTGCACAGCCTGAAAAAGCACGCCTCCCTATACTTGCCAATTGGCTATCTGCTCCAAAATTTACTTCTGTTAATGCACTGCAATAGTAAAAAGCAAAATTTCCTATACTTGTCAATTGACTATCTGCTCCAAAATTTACTTCTGTTAGTGCTTCGCACTCCCGAAAAGTACCCGCTCCTATACTTGTCACACTTTCTGGGATTGTTATGCTTGTTAGACCTGTACAATACTGAAAAGCATACTCTCCTATACTTGTAACACTATCTAGGATTGATATGCTTGTTAAATTTGAACACTCATAAAAAGCACGCTGATTAATTTCAGTAGTATCTGAATGCAAGGTCGCACTTGTTAAACTTTCTCGTGGCACTGCTGGAGCAAGGGCAATCTTTGTTGTACCATCTACATAATATTGCATTGTGCCATCATTTTCTATCTTTGTCGCAGGTTTTTCTCCTTCTAAGGCAGAAGCGTTATATATTTCTTTGGCATAATATCCTAAATATCCATTGCTTGTTGTATTATCTATTGTGCGGCTTGAATAATTATAAACTTCAGCTAAAGCATAACAATGATAAAAAGCACTATCTCCTATACTTGCCACACCCTCTGGAATTGTTATACTTGTTAAATTTGAACACCCATTAAAAGCATATTGATTAATTTCGGTAGTACCTGGACGCAAGGTCACACTTGTTAAACTTTCTCGTGGCACAGCTGGCGCAAGAGCAATCTTTGTTGCACCATCTACATAATATTGCATTGTGCCATCATTTTCTATCTTTGGCTCAGGTTTTCCTCCTTCTAAGTCTGAAGCATTGTATATTACTTGGGCATAATATCCTAAATCTCCATAGCTTCCTGTATTATCTATTGTAAGGCTTGAATAATTATAAACTTCAGCTAAAGCATAACAACTACCAAAAGCATCACTTCCTATACTTGTCACACGCTTTGGAATTATTATACTTGTTAAATTTGAACACAAATTAAAAGCAAAACCTCCTATACTTTTCAATAGACTATCTGCTCCAAAATTTACTTCTGTTAATGCACTGCAACTATTAAAAGCATGCTGTCCTATACGTGTAACACCCTCTGGGATTGTTATATTTGTCATGCTTGTACACTTATAAAAAGCAACCTCTCCTATACTTGCCAATTGGCTATCTTCTCCAAAATTTACTTCTGTTAGTGCATAGCAATTGTAAAAAGCCTCATCCCCTATACTTGTAACACCCTCTGGGATTGTTATATTTGTCATGCTTGTACAATTATAAAAAGCACGATCTCCTATCGCAGTGACTATATAATCTGAGCCTTCTACATACTTACCATCTAATATTGAAAAGCTTGATGGGATTACTACATTAGCTTCACTGCCTGTATATGAGGTTAGTGTACCTTCACTTCCTGATGTTGTGAATGTGAAACCTGTTAATTCTGGTGGCTCTGGCGCTACACTTACGTCAAAGAGTTGTAGATCATAGCCAAAGCTTGCGTTACTTAGTGAGGTGTTCTTATCCTCTACTGATAGGGTTAAGGTAAACTGCACTGTATCGTTTGTTTCTCCTTGTGGGTCGAGGGTTATTATATCTCCGTTGGTGTATGCTCCGCTTGTAGTTGTAATAGTTTTAAGTAAGTTTGGTGTTTCACTTGCGATTGTGTCGGTTAGCGTTACTGTTAGTGTACGCTCGGTACTTAAGTTCTCTACTGTGATAGAAAATACTATTGGAGTAGCTGAAGTGTCAAAGTTTAGGGTTAACTCTTCCCATACTGTATCATCTCCTGTAGTTTGAGTGGCACTATAGGTTACGTTTAGTGCTGAGGGCGGTACTGTTGCTCCGGTAACATTGCCTGTTACATGGGCATAGACATCATCTGCGGTAAAGCTGATACTCCCGCCCATATTTACGTTTACTTGACTTACTGCTAGTACTCCCATTATCAGCATTGTTAATATTAAAGTAAAAGCTGATATTAAGAACACTAGTCTTGTTTTTAATGACATATTTTACCTCTTTTTTCTATTTTGTACATATTAGTAAAAATTATCTAGCTTAATGCAAAATTTCGACTATTTTTGCATTATTTATGCCTATTTTATCAGATAAAATATGGTCTGCAACAGGATTTTGTTTTAAAGGTAATACTATCAACACTTACCCTTATCTAATAGGCGTTAGCCTATTTTACTCCCCCCCCGAATGTTTTGTCAAACAATTTGGCGACTTTTTTGAAAATTGTTCAAATTATTTATTTTTTCTAAAATTCTATCCCTTACTTAATCTAAAAACCTTACCATATTTTCAAAAAAGTTTTTATCTGCCCGTCGTCACGGGCAGGACAAAATCATTCGGGGGATTTCTGAAAAATTGCACTCGTGCAATTTTTGATATGCGGTGTCGGGCTTTTTTATAGCCCTCCACTGCTTAAAGGCAGAGAAAAAAGCCTATCGTTGTTTTGATAGGCTTTATTCACTTCTTTATATTTTTTTTAAAACGGGATGCCCTTTTTGCCGTTTTTCACTTCGCTTTTTCTGTTTTTATAAATTCAATTATTTCTTTTACGGTTTTCTCTAGGTCAGTGTTTTCTATTACCAAATCATAGTATTTTTTATAGCTTTTTTCAAGCTCGCCTCTAGAAAGTCTTTTTTCAATCTGCTCCTCTGTTTCTCCTCTTTGTTTAAGTCTTTCTCTTAGCTCCTCTTCTGGCACATCCAAAAAGATTGAAACAATCTTGAGCTTATCCTTAAAATATTTTTTTAAAGATAATACACCCTTAACATCTATATCACGAATATAATCGTTTTCTTTATCTTGTTCTACTTTTATAAATGCTTGTTTAAGCGTTCCGTAATAGTTATCATGCACAAGTTCATACTCAATAAAGCACCCGTCTTTTATAGCTTTTTCAAACTGCTCTTTACTAATATGGATATAAGTTTGATTATTGTCTCCTCTTGGACTTCTTGTAGTGGCTGTTGATTGATTTAATATTTTTATATTGTTAACCTTTTGGGTCAACGTATTCATCACTGTATTTTTTCCGCTTCCTGACATTCCAGATATTGTTATTAACATAAGCTCTCCTTTGTTTTATGATAACAAATTTTTTCTAAAACACCAAACAATATTAAAAGCGTCAAAATATTTTAATTATTTTGTTTGCAGGTATAAGCAAACACAGAAAACGCAAGCATAAACTCAGCTGGATAATATAGTACAAGGCAAATAATCCCCACTACTGGAAGAGAGGCAAATTGCCCTAATAAAAGCATTAAGTCAGAAAGGAAAAACATAACACTTCCTATTGCAATAATTATGTTTAGCAAACTTCTTTCCTTGACCAAATTTGAGATAGCCTTGCCTACCATCAAGGAGATAATCAGTGCGTAAATTACACAGACAATTTCCATTAACACATTAAAAGTAAAAATTGGTGCTAGTACAATAAACAACATAGATGGGATAAAAATTCCAAAGCCGTAAATCAAGTCTTTCCATGAAAATTTAGTAATAAATAGATAGGCAACAAAGAAGAATATATGTCCTATTGCAAATAAAATTGCACCCACTATAAACTCAATTGCAAGAAAAATATCCCCAAGCATTGCAAATATCAGCCCTATAGTCATTATTATAGGGAATTTTAAGTCCACCTTTTCTTTTATTGCAAAGCTTAAATTAACTATACCTATACTTACAAAAATTCCACTAGCAATACCTTTATTTACAAGCCCACCTTTGATGATGTAGACTATATCCATGGCAAGTAATGCTACCAGCAGAACCATATTCAATGAAAAAATCACTGTTTTTATTTTGTTATCAAAAATTTTCATCTTTTCCTCCTATTTCAAGATTTTTTATATCATTTTAAAAACATTTTGATTATTTTATATTTTATTTTACTTATTGGATGATAACGCATAGGTAAATCTATTTTACCCTTTTTTACTATGCTTTTGTAGTGAGTAAAGGTGTCAAATCCAGATTTGCCGTGATAGGAGCCTATTCCACTCTGTTTAATTCCACCAAAGCCAAGTTTCGGGTCGGCAATATGCATTATTGTATCATTTATACACCCGCCACCAAAGTCACAGTTTATGGCAATTTGTTTTTGTACGCGCTTGTCTCTTGAAAAGATATATAGTGCAAGCGGTTTGGAAAATCTTCGCAAGTTTTCCTCACACTCGCTGAGGTTATCAAAAGTTACAATAGGCAAGATTGGACCAAAAATTTCATCTTGCATAGCTTCGCTTTCAAAGGTTGAAGAAATTAAGGTAGGCTCAATTTTTAAAGTTTTTTCATCGCACTCTCCACCGTAGATAACCTTATCCTTTTCTATAAAAGCCTTCATAACATTAAATTGTTTTGCATTTATCATCTTTGGATAATCTTCGCTTGTAAGAGCGTTGTTATATTGCCTTTTAATTTCTTGAATTAGCTCTTCAATCAACTTATCTTTTATAGTTCTATCACAATACACAAAGTCAGGAGCTACGCACGTCTGCCCACTATTTAAAAACTTACCAAAAACAATACGCCTTGCAGTTAGCTTTAGGTCAGCACTTTTGTCAACTATGCAAGGGCATTTGCCACCAAGCTCAAGCGTAACAGGAGTAAAATGTTGTGAAGCTTTTTCCATAACAATTTTGCCCACTCTTGTGCTACCTGTAAAAAATATATAGTCAAAATCTTGGTCGAGCAGATAAGAACATTCCTCTTTCCCTCCCATAACTACATCCACGAAACCTCGCTCAAAAGTTTTTTCAATAAGTTTCTTAACCACTTCGCTAACATTAGGCGATATTTCACTAGGTTTTAAAACCACACAGTTGCCAGCCGTTATAGCATCTACAATCGGCTCTATTGCAAGCATAAATGGATAATTCCACGGGCTTATAATCAGCACATTCCCATAAGGTACAGGCATTTTATAACCCTTAGCTGGAAATTGTGCCATAGATAATACTACTCTCTTTTTTCTACTAAATTTTCTTCCCTTCTTTAGCATATATGAAATTTCACTAAGCGTAAGCCCCACCTCAGTCATATAACTTTCTTCTTCCGACTTATTCAAATCCTTCTTTAACGCTTCAAAGATTTCTTCTTTCATATCCAAGATGTTGTCCCTTAACTTTTTTAGTGCCTGTTTTCTAAAAGCAAACTCCCTCGTCTTTCCCGTTAGAAAAAATTGTCTTTGCCTTTCGAGTACCTCTAATATTTCTTTCATTATTCAGCTCCCTAAAAATAATCTTAAAAAATTCTTTACAAGTCAATCTATTTATGGTACACTTGTAACATCTATTTTAACAAATGTCTCTTCATATTCAAAATAAATTTTACAGATGCAATTGTGATGTTATAAAAGGAGATAAAATGTATCAACTCACCCAACCACAAAAAAGAATGTATGTAAAGGACTATATAACAACAGCGTTTTTTCAACTGCTAGAGAAAAAAGCTTTTGACAAGATAACAATTTCAGAAATTATAACCCGAGCCGGTGTAAGCCGTATGGGTTTTTATCGAAACTTTAATAGCAAGGAAAGTATCATAGAAAACTTTATTTTAGAAAAGTTTAAGGAAACTATTGATGAAATTACCGCTTCTCGCAAGCTTAACTTTAGGGTTGAAAATATTATGATTACCACCCTTGTTAATTTTAAAAAATTTGCCTGCTATATAAAACTCTTTTTGGATAAAAACCTTGACGCTCTGCTCTACCGCTGTTATCATAAGGCATACTATAGCCTCTACTCAAGCGAAAAAGACAGTGCAATTCGAGATTACTCTAATGAAATGTTTATTGCCGAGCTTTTTAACCTAGAAATGTGCTGGGTGCGTAAGGGTATGAAAGAAAGCCCTGAACAACTCGCTCGCTTATACTCACTGATCTTAAAACTTAGATGTAACGCTATATAGCCTTTCTTTAAACACACTCTTTTTATTTTCCCTAGCCCTATCAAATTCTTGAAAGTTTAAGTTGTTTTTTACACAAAAAAAGAATAGGATTTTTAACCCTACGGGTTATTTTAATTCCTATTCTTTTTTTATATTAAATCTTAACTTCTTGTGAACAAATAGTACCCATCCACCGCAGTTGGACTTCTTGTAAAGGTTGTTCCATTAAGATAGGTGTTTGTATACGATCCGCCATCAATTATACTTGCAAGCACTCGGATGGTGGTGGCGTTATCAATCAAGTATCCGCAGGCTGTATCACTTGTTACATCTTCGTAAATATCTCCACTGTCTATTGTAACTGTAGCTAAGCTTGTACAAACATAAAAAGCACTCACTCCTATACTTGTCACTCTCTCTGGAATTATTATACTTGGTAAATTTGAGCAAGACCGAAAAGCATATTGATTAATTTCAGTAGTATCTGGATGCAAGGTCACACTTGTTAAACTTTCTCGTGGCACAGCTGGCGCAAGAGCAATCCTTGTTGCACCATCTACATAATATTGCATTGTGCCATCATTTTCTATCTTTGTCGCAGGTTTTGCTCCTTCTAAGTCTGAAGCATTGTATATTACTTGGGCATAATTACCTAAATATCCATTGTTTGTTGTATTATCTATTGTGAAGCTTGAATAATTATAAACTTCAGCTAAAGCATAACAACAACCAAAAGCACTCTCTCCTATACTTATCACACTTTCTGGAATTGTTATGCTTGTCAAATTATTACATTCATAAAAAGCATACTCTTCTATACTTGCCAATTGGCTATCTTCTCCAAAATTTACTTCTGTTAATGCATCGCACATATAAAAAGCACGATCTCCTATACTTATCACACTTTCTGGGATTGTTATGCTTGTTAAATTTTCCCCATAAAAAGCACGAAATGCAATCGCAGTGACTATATAATCTGAGCCTTCTACATACTTACCATCTAATTTTGAAAAGCTTGATGGGATTACTACATTAGTCTCACTGCCTGTGTAACCTGTTAAAGTTGCAGTACCATCCTCTGAAGTTGAAAACCCAAAGCCTGTCAGCTCTACTACTGGCTCTGGCGCTACACTTACGTCAAAGAGTTGTAGATCATAACCAAAGCTTGCGTTACTTAAAGAAGTGTTTTTATCCTCTACTGATAGGGTTAAGGTAAACTGCACTGTATCATTTGCCTGTCCTTGTGGGTCGAGGGTTATTATATCTCCGCTTGTGTATGCTCCGCTTGTAGTTGTAATAGTTTTTAGTAAGTTTGGTGTTTCAGCCGAGATTGTGTCTGTTAGCGTTACCGTTAAGCTACGTTCTGTGCTTAAGTTCTCTACTGTGATAGAAAATACTACTGGAGTGGCTGAAGTGTCAAAGTTTAGGTTTAACTCTTCCCATACTGTATCATCTCCTGTAGTTTGAGTGGCACTATAGGTTAC
>CASFPO010000048.1 GCA_949296805.1 uncultured Bacillota bacterium
CAAACCTATTCTATGCACTATAAAATCAAAAATAAAAAAACACTTATATCTACTAAGTTTGAAAATGGCTATCCTATCTTTGTAGCTCAGCTTGTTCTTGGCGTCGAGCTTGTTGAGATTGAGGGCGAACATAACGCTTTAAAAATTAATACCGAGTTTAGCGAGATCACGCCTGAGATTGAAGAGAAGATTGAGGAGAAGATAAAAGAGCAGTTTACAAACTCTATAAATATTTTAAGAGAGTGCGACAGCGATGTAATAGGTGTTGGGAGAAAGTTTTTGCAAGACAATCGAAAACAGTATAACAAATTTTTGCAGAGCATAGGCGGAAAAGAGCAGGCAGAAAAATTTATTGATTACGTTACTTTTAAATTAAACATTGTTGCAAAGCCAGATTAAAGGCTGTCAACTGACAAAAAAATAAAATTTTCTTTAAAAAAGCCTCTTTATTTGTTGTGAAAAAAATATTTTTATGGTACAATATCTTGAGTTATTATTACAATCGTTATAATAACCAAATACTATTTTAAATTGTATAATATATAATGATAAATTTTAGGAGGCAATGTGAACGAAAATAAATCAAAGTTTAAGTGGTCATATGTTGTTGTACTTTTGATTATAGCCTTGATATTTGTAGTTATATTTACAAATAATGGATATAGTGGAAGAAGAATAACAGGTGGCTATAACGAAGTTGTAGAACTTATCAACGGTAGGGAAGTTGAGAATGAAGAAGGCGAGACGATAACCGAAAAAGTTGTAGCAGTATATTACAATGATACTACTATGTACTTTTTGCTTAAAGATTCAGCTTTTACTGACAGCTTTCCAAATTATGCAGATTATTATATAACCTTCCGCTATAATGATGGCGTGTCGAAAGCTATTCTTGATTATATTGCATCATATAATGCGGGAACAGAGGGTGAAGGCGGCGAAGTCACTCCAAGACCAGACGAAGATAAGGTATCTTCTCAGTCGGCAGTTGACGGAGTAAACGCTTGGGATATTATCTATCCTATCCTTTATATCTGCTTTGGCTTGTTCCTTGTTTGGATGATATTTAGGCTTCTTAATAGCACAAATAAAGGTGCTATGAGCTTTGGCAAGTCAAGAGCTAAGGCATACACGACAAGCAAAGTTAAATTTTCAGATATCGCAGGCACTGACGAGGAGAAAGAAGAACTTAAAGAGATTGTAGAGTTCTTAAAAGCACCTAAAAAGTTTACCGACCTTGGCGCAAGAATACCAAAGGGCGTGCTTTTGGTGGGTTATCCTGGAACAGGTAAAACTCTTCTTGCAAGGGCTGTTGCGGGCGAGGCTAATGTGCCATTTATCTCAATAAGCGGTTCTGACTTTGTTGAGATGTTTGTCGGCGTGGGTGCGTCAAGAGTGCGTGACCTGTTTGACCAGGCAAAGAAAAATAAACCTTGTATTGTATTTATTGACGAGATTGACGCCGTTGGTAGACAACGTGGCGCAGGGCTTGGTGGCGGAAATGATGAGCGTGAGCAAACCCTTAACCAACTTCTTGTTGAGATGGACGGTTTTGAGTCTAACGAAGGCATCATCGTGCTTGCCGCAACAAACAGAGCAGATGTTCTTGACCCAGCCCTTATGAGACCGGGCAGATTTGATAGACAAATCTATGTCAACGTGCCTGATGTTAAAGGAAGAGAGGGTATTTTAAGAATACACGCAAGAAATAAACCACTTGATGAAAATGTAGACTTTAAAACTCTTGCAAGAATAACCGTTGGCTTTACTGGTGCTGATATTGAAAATATGCTCAATGAGGCAGCAATTTTAGCAGCAAGAGCTGGCAGACCAAAGATAATTATGTCTGATATCACTGAGGGTATCAATAAGGTTACAATGGGACCTCAAAAGAAGAGCCGTCTTGTAACTGATAGAGACCGAAAGATTACCGCTTATCACGAATCTGGTCACGCAATACTTGCAAAAAAACTTAAAAACACTGACGAGGTACAAGAGGTATCCATTATTCCAAGAGGAATGGCTGGCGGATACACTATGCAAAGACCTGAAAATGATAATTCTTATAGAACATATAACTATCTTATGGATGAAATTTGCGTTTGTATGGGTGGTAGACTCGCTGAGGAGCTTATCTTTAAAGATATTTCAACAGGTGCCTCAAACGATATATCTCAGGCAACCAAGATTGCTCACAATATGGTATACAACTGGGGTATGAGCAAGAACTTAGGCTTCTTAAGTCTTGAAAGCTCTGACCAAGTATTTATAGGCAGAGATTATCAAACCAAAAATGATTTCTCTGAAAAACTCGCCTCTGAGGCAGATGATGAAGTTAGGGCAATTCTTGACTATAACTACAAGCGTGCAAAGAAACTTTTGTCTGAAAATATTGACCTTTTAAATGAGATGGCAAATCTTCTTCTTGATAGAGAGACCATCAATAAAGATGAGGTTGATATGCTTGCAGAAGGCAAATCGGCTAAAGAAATTGCAAAAATTATGGAAGAGCGTGATAAAGCTCAACGAGAAAAGGAAGAAAAGTTTAGAAAAGAACAAGCCGAGCTTGAGCGTAGAGCTTTGTTTGAAAAGAAGCTTGAAGAAGGCGAAAAACTTCTTCAAAGCGGAATTATCACTGAAGAAGAATTTAATTCCATTAAACAAGCGTACGAAGATAGCTTAAAAGAAAATCAGCTTGAAAGTGAAAAAAATGTAAACATTGTGATCAGCCAAGGAAAGACTGTTAAAGACGCACAACCTACTGCAAAAGAAGAAAAAACTGCTACTGCAAAAGAAGAAAAAACTGCTATAGACAAGAGCGAAAAAAATAATAAGGATAAAGAAGTTAAGCCAAGAAAAAATGCCAAGAAAGATGATAGCAATAAAGGGGAATAGCTAGATGAATGAAGTAATGCAAAATCAAAAGGTTGACGAGGTTTTAAACTCTGTCAGCGATCAGTATCTAAAAAAGAAAAAGCGTAACAAAAAGATTATATTTTCTGTTATAAGCGTATTTGTACTAGTGCTTTCTATAGTTATCATCATCCTCTCGTGCGTTAAAATAAACTTAAAACCTTATTTTTTAACAGAACCTGCAAGTATTCACGTATATATTGATGGTAGCAGAAAATATTTAACTACACCGACTGATGAAAATTATGATGAGTTTAATCAAATTTATCAACAAGCTTTTAACTCAAATATTTTAACTGCTTTATTTACAGGCAAACTTGGAAGTTATCAGATAAATGAGCCTGACAAGTCAGAAAATTTTTATGCCAATCAGTCAAGCTTAACAGGAATGAGCGATGCTTTGCTAAATTATTTAGGAGAAAACTATGTACATCTAGAGTATGTACAAGACCAGCAAATGTACAATGCTGACGGCAGTGTGTACTACTCAAGGCGTAATAACTTGCGATATAATATGCAATACCAAGATGTTTATTTTAACATATCTGACACAAATGTCGACCACGAACTTACTTTCTATTTTGGAGCATACTATAAGGATGATGACGGAGTGCACTCTCCACATATCATAACAATAACTATTCGTGCCAATACCTATCAATTGTATGACTATGTTGCAAATATTTAATTTTATAAGCAATAAGTAATACTTTTTGTTAAGAGCAAAAATATTGTTATAAATAATGCTTAATTAAAAACTTCTTTTATAATTAAAAAACACTTTAGCTTGTTCTAAAGTGTTTTTTAAGTCAAACGAATTTTAAAGTTATTGTTTTTGTAGCAGGCTGATCACTTTATCTCGCAGTTGATCTAACCGCTTTTGATTGAGTTTGATAAGTAGTAAAATTATAATGTCGGCTACAATTATTGCAAAGAAGGTTATTAGCACAGTAAACGAGCTTGAGTAAATTGAAAAGAAACTTGGCATCGCTACAATTGCAACCACTGTGCAAACTAGTGACACGGCTAAGGTTATTGCTTTTAAAAGGGTAAACGGATAACATAGCGAGGCTAGGTTTAAAAAGCCTGTAAAGGTAAGCACAAGCACGCAAAGGGTGTGATATTCATATTCACTTAAGGTAATTAGCTGAGAATTTTGAGTAGTATTTAAAGCAATTACAATCAGCACACTTACTAGCATTAATAACGCTCTTGGCAGTGACCGTTTCATAACCTGCGGGATAAAATTGCCCTTGATTGGCGAGGAGTTTGGCTCAAAGGTAAGTAGGAAAGATGGTATACCAATTACAAACGATTCAAGTAGCATCATTCTGCTTGGTCTAAACGGGTAAGGAATTTGTAAAAACAGAGTGATTACTGTAAGGATTATTGCAAAAAAGGTTTTCATCAGAAAGAGTGACGAGGAGTTTTGCACATTATTTACTACCTGTCTGCCTTCTTTAACCACTGATGGAAGAGAGGAGAAGTTGGATTCAAGTAGCACAAGCTTTGATATATTTCTTGCCACTTCGCTACCATCAGCCATAGCGATTGAGCAATCGGCTTCCTTTAACGCAAGGGTATCATTTACTCCATCGCCAGTCATTGCAACTACCTTGCCTTTATTTTTTAAGGCTTTGATGATGGTATATTTCTGCTCAGGGGTAACTCTTCCAAAAACTGTAAATTGGTCGGCAAGCTTTTCTACTTCTTTCAAACTTAAATTTTCAAGAGATAGATATTTGTCGCTATGCTCAACTCCCACTCGCTGTGCAATTTTTGAAACGGTTGCAGGGTCATCGCCAGAGATGATTTTAATTTCAACGCCATTATCTTTAAACCACTGTATTGTCTCAATGGCATCCTCTCTGATATGTTCTTCAAGCACAATCAAGGCAAGCAAAGTGGAGTTTTTTCCGCTCATTTTTTTGTCAAAGGTTTCGCTTGAGGACTCAGCAAGAGCAATTATTCGCAAACCTTTGTTTTGTTGCTCTTTGATAAATTCAAGTTGCTCCTTACTTATATTACAACCAATTCTACTATAAGCTCCTAGAAAGTAAATTTTTTTATTTGTTAGCTGTGTGATTGAGTACTTTCGTTCAGAAGAAAATTCAGCTATATTAAGTGCTTTGTATTCTTCATTTCTTCCAAACTCTTTTATCATAGCAGTGGAGGTAGCATTTATGGTCTTTTGCAAGTTTAAAATGTTTGAAAGTATCTTCTGCACGCTAGCTTTTCGTCTGTTTGAGCAGTTAATAAAGTCTACTACCCTCATCGTTCCATCTGTGATTGTACCCGTCTTATCAAGACATAGCACATTAGTTCTTGCAAGCATTTCAATGGAGTATAGATCTCTAACAAGGGTCTTCTTTCTAGCAAGTCTGATTACTCCCACAGCAAGTGCAATTGTTACAAGCAAAAACATTCCCGCTGGTATCATTCCAGTTAAAGCACCGCTGGTGTTTGTAATTTGCTCTTTGATAGTTTCTGTTTGTCCAAGCTCTTTTAAAAAGGTAAGTATACCAATAGGCACAAGGGCAATACCAATATATCTTATAAGTCTGTTTAAGTCTTTAAATAGGTTTGATTGAGGTGCTTTAAATTCTTTAGCCTTTTTTGCCATTTGATAGATGTAATTATCTTTGCCAATCTTCTCAACCCTCGCATAACATTGACCGCTAACAATAAAACTTCCAGACAAGAGGGTAGCGTCAATAGTTTTTTCTATGGCGTTAGATTCGCCAGTAAGCAAACTTTCGTTTACCTCAACCACACCATCTACAATTTTGCAGTCAGAGGGGATTTGATTGCCGTTTGACAAAAGTATAATATCATCTAGTACCAGTTTGTCTGCAGGCAGTTCAATTATTTGACCGTCTCTGATTGTTTTTACAAGAGGAGCGGTTACTATAGACAACTTTTCAACCGTGATTTTAGCCCTTATCTCTTGAATGATGGCAATGGCGGTGTTTGCTACGATTACAAATATGAATACAAGGTCACTGTAAGAGCCAACCACAATAAGCGCTATTGCAATAATCAGCCAAAGCATATTAAAAAAGGTAAATATATTCTTAAAAAATATTGAGCCATAAGATTTAGAAGACTTTACCTTGGTACTGTTTAAAAGATTGCTTGCCGTTCGCTCTTCTACCTGCTGAGTAGTTAGTCCGTCTTTAAAACTAGGAAAATATCGAACAACATTTTCAGGTACAGCGGGCTTATCTTCCTCTTCCTTTTTTTTGTGAAGGTTTTGCGTTATAGTTCTTTTAAGTTTATCTATAATTCCAAGATTGTTTTCATAGCCTTCAAAGGTATAAAAAAATAAAGTTTGCTCAGGCAAGCCTCTTGGATATTTATCATTGCTCTTTAATAAAAGCTTATATCTGCTTTCGTCAACATTTTTTTTCTTTTTCATAATTTAACTTAAGTATATACTATTTATTAGTAAATTGTCAACATTATTACAAATAGATTTGACAACTCTTGTCAAAAAAGGTATTCTATTAATAAAGGTGTGTTATGAATATAGAAGTTCCTGTAAAATTAAAACAACTTGCAGATATTTTGCCAGTTCCACTATATATTGTTGGTGGCTATTTAAGAAATAGTCTGCTCTCGATTGAAAAAGAAGATATTGATATTTGTTCTTCACTTGTGTTAGAAGAGCTTGAAAAACTTTTAAAAGACTCAAGCTATAAAATCAAAGTAAAAAGCAAGGCACTTGGCAGTGCCACTATTTTTGATGGCGAAAAAAGTTATGAGTATACCTGTTTTAGACGAGATACCTATCCAAAAAATGGCAGTCATTTTCCTGAAAGCGTGGAGTTTATTGACGATGTAAAAGAGGATGCTAAAAGAAGAGATTTTACTTGCAATGCCCTTTATTATGATATAAAAAATGATAAACTCTTAGATTTTTATGGCGGAGTGGAGGATATCCGAAGAAAAATACTTAGAACAGTGGAGACGCCAGAACAAGTGCTTTCCTGTGACGGAGTTAGAATTCTTCGTATGTTCCGCTTTGAGTGTGAACTTAACTTTAAGATAGAAAAACATACCTACCAAACTGCACTAAAATATAGCGGTAACTTGCGTGACATCTCGGGCGAACGAGCTATATATGAAATTACAAGAATATTACATAGCCCTAAAAAATATCCAGGTTATACCAAGAAAAATGCCTATATGAAGGTGCTAAAACAATTTAACAAAGCCTCTCTTTGGTCAATCTTTAAGATAGACTGCCCAAGAATTAAGTTTAGTATGGTAAAAAAGGTGGAACATAAGTCGCAAGGCTTTTTGATAGACTTGATTGATACAGTCAATCCTATCTCGATTTCTTATTATTTAAACCTTATCTTAACAGAATCCTTTGGTATGAACAAAAAGATGACTGAGCAGTATATAAATATACTTTGCGGATATTATGAGGCTTTAAATCGCCAGCAAAACAAACCTTACTTTTTCAAGTATTACAACAACTTTCCAGCCATTTATGAGCTTTTGGCTTGCAAATCTAAATATCTAGCAAATAAATATCAGTTTTTCTATAAATATATCATCTCTCATAAGATTGTAGTTTCAGTTAAAGACTTAAAAATTACTGGCGAGGATATAAAGAAAAATTATCCAACCGTTAAACATACTCGCTATAAACCAATTCTTGAAAGTTTGCTAAGTGATATCTTTGATGGCAAGCTTAATAACAATAAAAAAGAGCTTATTGAAGCTGTAGAAGGCAAACTAAAATATTTATAAAAAATAAAACCTCTTATGATAGTAGTTTAGTCATAAGAGGTTTTTTAGCGTCTAGGTTATATTAAATTTTCTTTTAGCATTTTCAATAGTCTCTTTGGTAACTTTTTGCGGATTGATATACTTGACGTTGCTTGCTGGCAAGGTCATACCATCTTCCAAAGTGCCACTGCCTTCAACAATAATTCCACTTTGAGCAGGATAGTAGTCGTGCCTAATCTCTTTTTCTTGCACGAGCGTTCCATCTTGATAATACTGCACATAACCTTTGCTTTCATAGCCTTCTTGAGGGTATTTTAAGCGATAATATTCGCCTTTGTAGATAACTTTGCTTGCGTATTTACCCTCGCTATCTTCTATAATCTTATCTCCGCTATGAGGGAGAACTTTAACAAGCTCGCTTCTTGTCTTTATTTCTACTCCTTCCTCTAATTTCTGCCCATAAATTTCCACAGTTACGTTATTTTCATCTCCGAAGGTTTTTATATAGATAGGACTATCAAGACTATTAACAAATATAAGGTCAGCATAGCCCTCACTTACCATTGCATCAAAGGAGAGAGGCACATACGAGGCTGGCAAGGAGTGATGGTTAACCTGTTTCACTTCAACATCGGCAAGAATTAAGGCGTTGTATAGGGTGGTTGAAGCTTGACAAACTCCGCCTCCCACACCAGAAACATAACTTCCGTTAAAGATTATTTTTGCATCTTTATAGCCATTTTGAATGGTTCTTGCTCCTGTCAAATTATTAAAAGAGACTTCTTGCCCTGGCTCTACAATCATTCCATTAAACTTAGAGAGTGCTAACTTGATATTGGACTTTCGGTTATCAGTTGACTTTGAATAATTGGTAGAAACGCTAGAGCGTAGAGCAATATTTTGTAAAATGTTTTCTAGGTCTTGTTGGGGAGTAATATCCACAAAAGGTATGTTTATGATATAATTTTCTCCGCTTTCAAAAGCTTCATTTAAGGCTTGGTCAAGGCTTATTCTATCAACTTTTATACCACTTGAACCTTCGCTAATTGAAAACATAGTTTCACTGTCTGGACTAAAGTTTACACTTGCATAGACTGGCTCTTTTTCAACCTCTGCGATAATCTTCTCTATCTGCTCGTCAACGCCTCCATAAAGGGATTGGTAGGGCAGTGTAATATAAAGACCCTCCTTTTTAATTTGATTTTCTATCCTTTTCTTTTCAAAAATGTTACCCTCTCTGCCATAACTTATAACATTGTCAAGGCAGGAGTCAAAATTTCCAACTAACTCAAAATCGCTACCGAGTATTGACCACTCTTGGTCAGCGTTTTTTAAAGTTATCTGCAAATTATCTTTATTTTCTACTAGTTTTTGACTGAGTAGCTCGTTTGCTTCTTCCTTGGTTAAGCCAGAAACATTGACTCCGTTTATATAAGTGTTTTGATAAAAGGTTGTTCGCTCAGACAAACTATCTCCAAAATAGAATTGACAGAATAGTAGCAAGCCTACCGCAATCAAGGTTACAGCAATAAGCCAAATATATGAAACTTTGTTTTGTTTTACTTTTTCCACATTTATACTCCTAAGTTATTATCTGTAAGAATATTAAAAATATTACAACTAAATTTTGAATAAATACAAAGCAAGAGATTTATAATAATTTGTGGAAAAATTATCACGCAAAAACAAAATATTGCGAAGCCTATTTGTAATTTTAGCGATTGCTTTATTTTTGGCACTTATCTATTTAATCCTTGTTTTTACAGGACTTTGGGAAAAACTAAACTCGGTAGATAAGCTTAAAAATCTTATTTTAAGTTTAGGTTTTTATGGCAGAGTGGTATTTGTGCTTTTTCAATTTTTGCAGGTCACGCTTTTGCCTATTCCCTCGCCTCTGCTCATTGTGTCAGGTTCGCTAATCTACGGAGCTTTTCAGGCAGGCCTGCTCTCTCTTGCGGGTATCTTGCTCGGCAGTGCCTTTGCCTTCTTTTTAGGCAAAACTTTTGGTACAAAACTTGTCTCTTTTATGGTGGGGGAAGAAAGTCAAAAAAAGTGGCAGAAAGCTTTAACAAATTGCAAATATTCTTTTGTGATTATGATGCTTCTTCCTTGCTTTCCCGATGATATCCTTTGTCTAGTAGCAGGACTAACAAATATGAGCTGGACATTTTTTATGGTAACCCAGCTTGTCACAAGACCGATTGGTATATTTTCTGTTAGCTACCTTTCAAATGGAGAAATTATACCTTATAGCGGTTGGGGGCTGGTAGTTTGGGCAGTAATAATTATCATATCCTTTTTGCTTATTTATTTAACAAGTAAATATAATAAACAAATAGAAAATTTTATAAATAAAACATTAAATAAATTATTTAAAAATACAAAAAAATCAAATAAAAATAATTAAAAATATTTTAAAATAATAGAAAAAACAATAAAAAATAATAAAATAATTAAAAATTCATTAAAAAATTACAAAAAATGACAAAATAATTAAAAAATCAATTAAAATTTACAAAAAATGACTAAATAATTAAAAATTAATTAAAAAATTAATTAAAAATAAATAAATTTATTTAATTATTAGTACTTTTCCTTTTTTAATCATTTTTGGTGTAATATTATTATTTATTAAAATACTTATAGGACAAACATTATATTTTTTTGATATTAATTCTAGGGTATCGTTTTCTTTAACTATATAAATTTGATTAAATTCTTTTTTCATAAATTTTCCTCCCTATGTATTAAATTTTATTCAACTTTAATAACATATATGAGGAGAGGTTGATGAAATCTTTATTTAAAACAGTTGCACTGATTACCGTGTTTTCCTTTCTTACAAGGGTAAGCGGGTTTATCTTTAGGATAATCCTTTCAAGGATTGTTGGAGCTGAAGGTGTGGGGCTTTACCAAGTAGCGTCCTCGGTATTTATGGTGCTACTTACTGTTATCTCTAGCGGAATACCTTTGATTATTTCTAGAATTTGTGCAGGATTTTCCATAAAAAAAGAAAAGAAAAAAGAAGGCTCTTATTTAACTGTAGCTTTGCTTTACACACTTTTTCTTTCTTTAATTTTAGTAGGTGTGGTGTTTTTATTTAAAGGTTTGTTTAGCAAAATTTTTACCGAACAGCGTTGCTATGAACTTTTACTTGTTCTGCTTCCAAGCCTTGTGTTTTCTTCTGTCTATAGTGTCTTTAGAGGAGCTCTTTGGGGACAGGGCAACTACTTTGCTCTGTGCGTGAGCGAGTTTTATGAGCAGGTAGTCAGGATTGTGGCAGGTGTGCTTTTAATTGCACCAACGCTCTCTGCAATCGAGAATGCTTTTGGGCTAAGCCTTTCAATGACTATCGCTTGCTTTTTGTCTATGATACTTGCAATTATTTTATTTTTCTATTATGGAGGCAGTCTATCAAAGGCAAAAAAGGGCTATTTGAAACCACTTATCAAGCAGTCTGCTCCTATCACTGTGATGAGGGTGGCAGGCTCCTTTTTGCAACCATTAATCGCACTAATTATACCTGCGAGATTGATGTCGATAGGATATACAAGCTCTCAAGCCCTTAGCCTTTATGGCATTGCTGTCGGAATGACTTTGCCTTTAATCTATGTGCCAACTACAATAATAGGTTCGCTCTCGACAGCACTTGTGCCAGACATCTCAAAGGCAGTCGCAGTGAACGATAAAGAGCATATAGAAAAGCGGATTACCTCCTCTCTATTTTTTGCGTTATTTATTTCAGCCCTTTTTGTGCCAATTTACTTAGGTGCAGGAGAAAGCATAGGGCTATTTTTATATGACGATATTTTAAGCGGAACGCTTTTGCAGTCTGCCTCGTGGGTGCTTCTTCCTCTTGGAATTACAAATATAACCTCAGCACTTTTAAATTCTCTCGGGCAGGAGAGTAGAACCTTTGTAAACTTTCTTGCAGGTGCTGTAGTTATGTTTATAGCTCTTTGGATTTTACCATCCTTTGTTGGAGTAAATTCTATTATTTGGGCGATGGGCTTTAATTATTGCGTCACAGCAATTTTAAATATCTTTTTGCTTAAAAAGAAAACTAAGGTTAGCTTTAAAATAGCCTATCCACTTTTAAAAATAATTTTATTGATAATTCCATCCGCCTCACTAACTGCTTTTTGTGTAAGTTTATTAGGATATGTATTTCCTTTATTTATAGCTTTATTTCTTGGTATAGTAGTGGCAATAACCTCCTTTGTTCTGCTTGCTAGTGTTTTTGATTTGATTGATTTAAAGCAAATTATTTTGTTGTTAAAATCAAAATTCAAATTTAAGAAAAACAAAGAACAAACGGCACAATAATTTTAATTATTAAGTATAAAAAAAGCAAAATGCACAAAATATATTATGCTAACTATAATTATTAGGTCAATTATTATATATTTAATTGTGCTTTTAGTGTTTAGACTGATGGGCAAGAGACAATTAGGGCAGATGCAACCCTTTGAGCTTGTCCTTACCTTAATTATTGCCGACCTTGCCACCATTCCAATGGCAGAGGTTTCAGTGCCAGTGCTTCACGGAGTTGTGCCTCTGCTAACTTTGGTGGTGCTACATTTTGTTTTAACGCTAATCAGTCGCAGTAGTCATCACTTTAGCAAAATTATCAGTGGCAAACCTGTAATAATTGTCAATCCAAAAGGAATCGACTACAAAGCGATGAAAAAGCTCAACCTTTCCACCGATGATATTTTTGAGGCACTTCGAGGCTGTGGCTATTTTAATATCTCACAAGTCCAGTATGCTATTATGGAAACAAACGGCAAGGTTAGTGTTATGCCAAAAAGCGAATTTGCTCCAGTGACCAATGCCGACCTTAACACTTCGGCTGACGAAAGTTTTTTACCCATTGTGCTTGTCAGCGAGGGTAAAATAATCAAAGATAATATTGAAATTGCCAAAGTTAGCAATAGTGATGTAGAAAATATAGTCAAACAAAACAGCAAGGGCAGTGTTAAGGATGTGCTTTTGTTAACCCTTGACCAAGCAGGGCAAGTTTATCTGCAACTAAAAAAGGGCGAGGGCAAAAGTTTTGCCTTAAAAAAGGTGGCGAAGGTATGAAGTTTTTTCACTATTTTAACTTTGTGCTTATTGTACTACTCCTTGTCTTTATATGCGTGGCAGAGGATACGTTAGTTTCAAAATCGCTGTCAGAAATTCAAACAAGGTGTTTTGAACTAGAAGAAATTGTAGAAGAGCATAATCATTTAAAAAATATTACTACAACTCTAGCGGTTGACAATCTTGAATATGTTTGGATGGTAGATGAAAAAAATATGTGCTTTTTAGTCAACCATAAAAACATTCAAGAGATTGGGCAGGAAATTGCAAAGCTCAAGCTTTACATTGCAAGCAATGATATAGATGCCTTTAAAGTGTCGCTTGAAGAGATAAAATTTTTCTGTCACAGTTATTTACATTTTATGGGTGCAAATTGGCATAATGTATTATAAAAATGCAAGTGATAAAGCCTTAACTTTTTCACTTGCACTTAATTGGTTATTTAATTTTTACCAAACTTTTTCTTTTTTCTTTTTATATACTCCAACCAAAATTACAACTATTAAAGCAAGTCCACACCCGCCAAGAATGATATATATAACATTTGTGTAATCAAAAGGCTTTTCTGTAGAAACTGTCTGTGGCTGGCTTTGAAGAGCGTTTATGCTATCAGGTCCATACACGCACCAAACATACCATTCTCCAGTAAGATTGTTTGGCACTTCAAAAACAAACTCTCTTCCTATTCTAAAAGGTGTTTGATATAGGTAGGCATTACATTCATACTGAGCAAAATCCTCATCTTCAAGGTCGCTTTGGCTAAGAGCATATCTCATACCATCAGTAGTTACTCCGTATGCATACCAAACAAGCTGATTTTCATCAATATAGTTAAAGCTACTATCATTGACAAGATAAAATTCAAAACTATTTGTTAAAGATTCCATTGCCGAGGTAGTTACAATATAGTCTACAATAGGAACAACCGTATTGTTTGTAGTTGGCTTAATAAAATAGAATTCCGAGTGTTGCACCGCTCCATTTATATCTACAACAAATTGATAAATTCCCCAGTTGATAGCCACATCCTCTTCGTCAAAATAGTCGCCATCGCCATTACCATCAACGCTAAAGTGGTTATCTATATTAAAAGTAAACAAATACTCTGAAAGGTTGGTATAATCGCTAACTACAGGCGAGACAAAAGCCTCAGAAAAAGTCACGGTATCGCCAGCTGTATCAAAATCAGTTTCATTACCTTGGTCATCAAAAGTATAGCCTTTTAGATACCTTACTGATAACTTTATTTGATAGGTGTATGGGTTGTCAGGGTCAGCAGTGTTAAGAGGTGGCGGGTTTGATGGGTCAGTAGTAAAGGAAATTGTAAACTCACTAGCCTCTTCCCAAAGGATAGTATAAACTTGGCTGTCGTTATAGCTTTCTGGTTCTGTAAGAGGTATATCTGTTCCTTCTCGTGAAAGCAGTGAAACATTTATTTGACCATTTAAGGTGTCACCATAGGCAAAAGTTGTGTTATCAAAAAAGGTACTTGCCTTATAATTAAAACAAGTTGTAAACGGAAAAGCCAAAACAATTAATAATGTTAAAATAGCTAATGCTAAAAAATACAAAAAATAATTTTTTGATTTAATCATATCAACCTCTTTAAATCTTTATACAAATGATAACATAATATTTAAAAATAAAAAAATGTTTTTATAATTTTTTTATTATTTTTTGTTTATTATGCTTTTTTTAAAAAAAATTAACAAAAATATTTGTTTTAATTATTGTTGACAAAAAATATTTAAAAATATATACTTATTCTATGGAAAAAGAAGAAATTGATTTATTAGTGGCAGAAAACCAAATTAAAATTGATTTTGACTCTCTTGTGCAAGAACCTGAAGAAGAAAGCACTC
This sequence comes from uncultured Bacillota bacterium, assembly GCA_949296805.1. Lineage (GTDB taxonomy): Bacteria > Bacillota > Clostridia > Christensenellales > UBA1242 > Caccovivens. The sequence continues at coordinate 14,601 of CASFPO010000048.1, forward strand.
TTTTAACAAACCCCTTAATAAAAGCTACAAATTTTGACTGGATTAAAGATGAGGTGCTGTTTGTGGTGGTAAAGGCATACCATTCGTTTGTTAAAGATTTGCCAAATGTTGAGCTGTGCGGTAAAAAATTGCTCGACTGGGTGCTTAATGCAGGCAGTGGCTGTGAGACAAAAGTGATTGAAGATTGTGAGGATATAATCGGTCGGATTAGAAATATAAATACAAACAAAAAAATTATCGCTGTGTTTTATAGTGATACGCCTTTGCTTGACAGGGCTACTTTTAATAAATTTTGCAATTATTTTTCTTCTCGCAATATCAATTTTTTGCAGTTATCTCGTGGCTTTATTGTAAAAACAGAGTTTATTAAAAATAACTTAACAATAGCACAGGGAGCAAGTGAGCTAGATGATAAAAATCTGCTTGTAGCAAACAGCAGTAAGGTTTTAAATTTGATGAGCAGTTCACTTTACAGCAGAATAGCAAATTATCATATAAAAAACGGGGTTATTTTGTTTGGACAAAACACCATCTTCATTGACGGCGATGTCGAGATTGAGAGCGGGGTTATAATCTATCCAAACAATATAATAAAAGGTCAGACTATAATCGGCGAGGGTGCTATTTTAGAATGTGGTAACGTTATAAAAAACAGCATTATCTCAAACGGAGCTGTCTTAAAAAGCAGTTATATTGAAAACAGTAAGATTTCACAGGGAAAGACTGTTGAGCCGTTTAGCAAAATTATTGGGCAGGAGCTGTAGGGATGGTAATTGTTGTTGGACTTGGCAATATTGGTGTTCAATATAAAAATACCCTTCATAATCTAGGGTTTAAGGTTATAGATTATTTGTCAGACAAACTTTCTATTCAGCTTGATAAAGAAAAGTATAAGGCTTTGCTTGGGAAGGGTAGATTTAACGGTCAAGAGTTACTTTTAGCAAAACCTACCACTTATATGAATAACAGCGGAGAGGCAGTAGTCCTTTTAAAGAAAAAGTTTAAGGATGCAAGACTGATTGTGGTAGTAGATGATATTGACTTGCCAAAAGGTAAGCTTAGATACCGAGAAAGTGGAAAGTCTGGCACACATAATGGTATGCGTTCTATTGTCAGCTATATTGGGGAGGACTTTGAGCGTGTGCGTATTGGGGTAGGGCGAGATGAGAGTAAAGACCTTGCAGATTATGTGCTATCTAATATAAAACTAGAGGATGAAGAACTTTTTAATAGTGCTATAAAAAATGCTGGCGATATGATTTTAGAAAAAATTAAGTGATAGGAAAAATGCAAAAAATAAAACAACTAGAAAATGTTATAAAAAATAAGGTAATTTCAAGTGTGAGTGACGGCGATAAAATTATACTGGCAAACCAATTAGACCGCCTTATTTTTTTATGTTCTAATTTTGTTTTAGCAGGAAAAATTAAAAGAGGGCTAGAGGGACTGGGCAAAAAAGTTGAGATTGTATCAGTTGCACGAGAAAATGAGGATGAAAATGATAAAAACCTTCTCCCTTTTGTAGAGGCTGTCAACAATTATCTTTCAGGCAAGTGTGATGCCTTGATTTTTTTGCCTTGCTCTATGATGATAAAATTTGATATATCTAAATTCAGAGAGATAATTATAAACAAAAATCAAAGCTATAACTTAGAGGAGCTTACCAAAAAACTGGTGGAGTATGGCTATGAGCGGACTAGCCTTGTCTCTGAGCAGGGACAGTTTGCTTTGCGAGGAGATATACTTGATATCTTTACCTCTGACCAGTTGCCGTATAGGATAGAGTTTTTTGACGATTTAATTGAAAATATCACAACCTTTGACCATAACACTATGAAAAATATTGACAAACTTGACAAGGTGGCAGTGCCTTTGTCAAAACTGCCTTTAGGCGAGAATAATGTTACATCACTAGGCGGAAAGGTAATTTTTGATGAGCCTAAAAAGATAGAAGAAGAGATAGCCTTGCTTATGCAAAGCTATAGCACTACCTCTTTTTTCAAGCAAGATAACTATGAAAGCTTTGACAAGCTTTACTCAAAAGCAGACCTCATCTTTGATAATTTTCAGGTGTTAAAGCCAGATTACTATAATGATAGAGCCTCTGAGCGAAGTTATCTTACCGATTTTTTGGCACTAAAACAAGACTTGCTAGAGCTAAGAAAATTAAACCAAGCTGTAATTTTGTTTACAGGCGAAGAGAGATATAAAAATAGCCTTGCAAATTTTTTAACCGAGAACGGCTTTTCATACTTCAATTATGCAGGGCAGGACTTGGAAAGAAAAAATATATATATCTCAAGCATAAATATGCCCTATAGTTTTTCCTTTTTAAAAGAGGGCGTGGTAGGTATTGGTAGCGATAGCTTGTATAGGTCAAATATAACCACTTTTTCAAAGAGCAAACATTCAGTCTTTTATCTGCCAAAGCTTGGCGACTATGTTGTTCATACCTTTCACGGCATTGGCAAGTGCATCAAGATTGAGCGGATGAAGATTTCTGATGTCGAAAAAGATTATTTTGTTATAGAATACAAAAACGGAGATATTCTCTACCTTCCAAGTGAAGAGGCGAATACCATCTCGGCATATATTGGTAGCGAGCAGGAGCCAAAACTTTCTTCTTTAGGTGGCGGAGAGTTTGGTAGACTTAAAGATAGGGTGCGGGCTAGTATCAAGGAGATGGCAATAAGCCTTGTCGAAATTTACAAGGAACGCTCTAGCATAAAAGGTTTTAAGTTTAAACGAGATGAGTATCTAGAAAAACAATTTGCAGATGCCTTTGGCTATCAAGAAACGCCTGACCAATTAAAAGCTATCCAAGATGTAGATAAGGATATGGAGAGCGAAAAAGTTATGGATAGACTTATCTGCGGAGATGTAGGCTTTGGCAAAACTGAAGTTGCTCTTCGGGCGGCGTTTAAGTGTATCTATAACGGCAAACAAGTTAGCCTGCTTTGTCCAACTACCATATTATCTCAACAGCATTACATTTCAGCAAAAGAAAGACTTGAGGGCTTTGGTGCAAGGGTAGAGGTTATCAATCGCTTTAAAACACCTTCTCAAGTCAAAGCTATTTTAAAACGGTTTAAAGAAGGCGAGCTTGATATGCTTATCGGCACTCATAGAATTTTGAGTGAGGACATTGAATATCACGATTTGGGACTTTTGATTCTTGATGAAGAACAACGCTTTGGAGTTGAACATAAAGAAAAAATCAAAGATAAACACAGAAATGTTGATGTGCTTACTCTTTCTGCAACACCAATTCCAAGAACGCTCAATATGTCGCTTTCAGGACTGCGAGATATTTCTGTTATAGAAACTCCGCCAAGAGACCGACTTCCAATTCAAACCTATATTGCACAGCAAAGCGACCAGCTTTTTAAAGATGTTCTCTCTAGAGAAATAGCCCGAGGCGGACAAGCTTTTGTGGTATATAATAGGGTAGAGAGCATAGAGGAATTTGCCTCTCATATTAGAAAACTTCTTCCAAACGCAAGGGTAGGCGTCTCTCATGGGCAGATGCAAGAGCGACTTTTAGAAAATGTAATTGATAGACTGTATAAAGGACAGTATGATATATTAATTTCAACAACTTTGATTGAAAATGGCATCAATCTGCCTCTTGCAAATACTATGGTGGTAGTAGAAGCTGATAGACTAGGTTTAAGTCAACTTTATCAGCTTCGAGGAAGAATAGGTAGAAGTGATAGGCTAAGCTATGCCTATCTAACCTATATCAAAGACAAACATTTGACTGATGATGCCTATAGACGACTTGAGGCAATGAAAGAGTTTAGTCAGCTTGGCAGTGGCTTTAAAATTGCTATGCGTGACCTTGAGCTTAGAGGGGCAGGGAATATTTTTGGTAAAGAACAACACGGGCATATCGCTAAAGTAGGCTATGATATGTTTGTAAAATTGCTTGATGAGGAAGTTAAAGACCTTAAGGGCGAAAAGGTGCGAGGCAAGAGCGATGTTAAGCTAGAAGTCTCGCTGAGTGCCTATATTGGAGAGCAGTATATCTCTGACGAGCAACAACGCATTGCCTATTATACCAAGATAAGTGAAATCTCTTCTAGAGAGGAGATGACAAGCCTAGAAGAAAGCTTAACTGATGGCTATGGGCAACTTCCAAAAGAGGTTAAAGCACTTTGCAGACTTGCCCTTTTTCGTAATCTGGCTGGCAACTTCGATGTAAAAAAGATAAGAATAAACAAGTTTGAGACGCTGGTATTTTTAGATAAAAAAGAGGATATAATTGATGAAAGACTGGCAAAACACTTGGCTGAATTTGATGGAAAATTGACCTTTGATAGCCAAATTAAGCTCAAGTTTGACTTCTCTTGCAGTGTAGAAGAAAAATTAGAAAAGATGATTAATTTCTTTGAAAAAGCCTCTTTAAGAGAGGAGAGTGCAAAAGAAAATTAAAAAATTATTAAAAATAGCATAATTTGCTTGAAAAATTCTGCCTAAATATGTTAATATTTAAAAGTACGAATATAATTTGCTTCAGGAGAGAAAATGAAAAAACGTTTTACTGGAATTCTTTTAAGTTTTTGCCTGCTCTGTATGGGTATCCTTACAGGGTGTTCTTTGGTGGAGACTGATTACAATAGATACTATAATCAAGTGGTGGCGACTATTGAACATAGAGATGATAGCTCAAAACGTGGCGAAGTTACAATGATGGATTTAATTTCAGCTTACGAAAGTTATGGTTATACCTATGAACAATATTATGGCTATGAAAGAGAAGAGGCTATCAGAATGACATTAGAGCTTCTTGAAAATAGAGAGATTACTTTGATTATAGCCGAAGAGCAGTTTGCGATTAATAGAGATGGCACAGGGCTTTCTGATAAGGAAAAAACCTATCTCTGGCAACAGGTAATAGACTCGCTTGAAAGTAACCTTGAAACCTATTATGAGGAAATTGTAGGTAGCAATACCACTGAGGATACAAGTGAGGAGATAACCTTTGATGGCTATGATAAGACAGCTGACCTTATCAAAAATGACGATGGCAGTTACACTATCATCAACTTAAATGTTGAAGAAGAGCCTCTTGCAAATTACAGACCAACTGTATACCGAAATTTTAACAATAAAGAGGATAGAGCTATAATTTTTACAAGCTTTAGAGATAATGTTTTAAATTCTAATCAAAATTATCAAAAGGCTTATATCAATTATCTAAACACTTTGCTTTCAAGTGAATATGGTCAAAACCTTTCTACAAATGCTGTAGAGGTTTTTGAAAGAGAAATCGATAGGCTTTATGATGTAGCTTACGAAAATTATGTTCTTGAAAAGTATTCCTACAGCAACCGCAATACCGAGGATGAATCTTCTATAACAGCCTCTAAAATTGTCAACCTTTATGTTAATAAGGTTAAGGCTGGATATACTCAGTATTATATAGAAAAGGATTCAAACTATGATACCAACGTTCAAGAAAGCTTGAATGAGATGTATTACTTTAGAACTGATAGCTCTGCTACCGAGTTTTTCACAGTTGCAAATGTGCTATTTATGTTTGATGAAGAACAGCAAACTGAGTACAATAGAATTACCGCACTAAGAGAGGAGTCAATTGCCTCAGAAGAGAACAATATTGATCCTGAATATACTGCTATTGAATATAACCGAGACTTAAATGCACTTTACGCTTCAATCGTGCCTGTTATTCGAGAATATAATGGGGTTACTGAGAGTTATGAAGAGGTTGAGTTTAAAAATGAAAATGACCGAGACACAATCTCAGAAATCCATCAAAAAATGGCAAGCGAACTACAGACTGCACAAAACACAGGCGATGTAACTATTGTTGGCGACAAGATAAATGAATTTATCTATGAGTATAACGAAGATACTGGTATGTTCAATGCTGAAAATAACTATGTTATAGGAATTGACAGTGAGGGCAATGCAGTTTCAAGCTTTGTAGACTCTTTTGAAGAGACTGCGGTTAAATTATATGATGGTGGCAAGGCTAAAACAGGAGATATTTCTGAGCCTATCAGATCGGAATATGGAATTCATATATTGATTTACACAGGTGCGTGCGAAAATCTTTTCCCTGGGATAACTTCTACTTTCAACTTGTCAGAAAAGGCTATTGAAAAGTTGTACACAACAAGAGTAAATGTGCTAGTAGACAAAACTTATTTTGATGTTTTGTATGACGAGCTTTACTCAGATAATTTTTCTCAGTTTGAAGATGCCAATATGGACGTTTTAAGAAAAGATTATAATATTAAAGAATATAGTGGTAGATTTTCTGACCTAATATAAAATTTAAACAAGTAGAACTATAAAATAATTAAAATTAATAAAGATTTTATTAATAAAAAGATACCCTTTACTTGACAGAGGGTGTCTTTTTTTGTTAGTATATAATTATGAGTAAATTTAATGGACAAAAAAATAATAAAAAGCTTTCTTCTAGTGAAGAAAATTTTTTTGTTCAAACAAATATAGATGACCAAGTAGAGAGCCATAGCGATGGCAGTAATTCTCAAATTGTGCAAAACGAAGAGGCAGAAAAAACAGTTTTGCAACAAGAGGATAAAAGCCAAGACTTGCCAGAAGAGAGCTTGAACGATAAAGAACTTATAGATAGTCAAGATAAAATAGAATTTTTGGCAGGGGAAGAGACCGCAGAAGAAAAGGCATTAGCTGAGCGAAAAAAATTAGATGAGGCAGAGCAGTCAGTCTCTAAAAGAAATACCAAAAAAAGTAAAGTTTTAAATGTAGTATTTTTTATAATCAACATCTTAGTTGTAGTAGGTATCTTGGTCTATCAATTTATGCAAGAGGAGATTGGACCGCTTGATAGCCTCGGCTCACTTGATGTAACATCGCTTCTTGTTTGTATACTGCTCTTTGGTGGAGTCTTAATATTTGATACCGCCTCAATTAGCTATCTACTAAAACAATCTACTGGGAAATGGAAGCCAGCCCTTGCTTATAAAGTGGCTGAAATTGGTAGACACTATGACTGTGTAACACCTATGGCAACGGGCGGACAACCTTTCCAAATCTCCTACCTAAAATCAAGAGGTATGCCTGTTCACACTTCTCTTTCTATACCACTTGCTAAATATGAGTTTCAACAAATGTCGTGGGTTGTGCTTAGTTTTATTTGCCTTATAATCTCTTTTACTAACACTACATATGGTACATTTGTTGGCGTTACAAGTATTGTAGGTTTTGTCCTTTCTTCTGTAGTGCTTATAGTAACGGTATTTTTATCAGTTTGCAAAAGTTTGGGAAGAAAGTTAGTAGTTAAAGTATTAAAAATGCTTTACAAGATGAAGCTTATCAAAAACTATGACAAAACTTACGAAAAGATAACAAAATATATCTCTGACTTCCAAGACGTTATGAAACAGTACGCAAAATCGCCTAAAGATTTTATTGTAATGTTTATAATAAGTACCTGCAAATATATAATAAACTATTCAATACCATTTTTTATTGTAAAACTTTTCAGCCCGTCTCTGCCAGGCTCAGCCTATGTGACTCTTTTTGTAATGTCTATTTTGGTTGATCTTGCATCTTCTTTCTTCCCACTGCCAGGCGGAACGGGTATGAATGAAATTTCCTTTACCGCTGCGTTTAGCTCGGTGCTTGCAACTACCGATATAAATAATGGTATACTTGTATGGGTTTTACTTGTTTGGAGGTTTTTCTCCTATTATGTATATCTTCTTCAAGGTATGTGTATCTTGTCCTATGATATGGCATATGGCAACAAAAAATATAAATGGCAAGTCAAAAAGGACACACTTGTGGAAGAGAGTGCTATCTTTAAACAAAATCAAATAGATAGGTTTAGGGCAGAGCGAACACGCAGAAGAAAACGAAAGTTAAATAAATAAAGAATAAATATGATATATTTATACAAAATATATCTATGAAATTTAGTAAAGAAAATTTTGGATGGATATTTATCTCAGCCTCATTACTTCTGCTACTGGCAATAGCCATATATCTTGGTGTTTCTGGCTGGTTTTTTCAAAACGATGTTTCTTATTCGACCGACCTTGAACTTGGCAAGACAGTTGTTACAAACATTGCAAAAAATCAAGCAAGTGCAGTTTCCTTAAACTTTGATGGTTCATATCTGCCGGGGGAAAGATTGCCTCAAATCATCAGCGTAAAAAATGTTGATGCTAGTGATAGCTTGTATGTACGAGCTAAGGTTTTTGTTTATACTGGAGATAATGTGACCTTAGATGTTGATATTATTAGTACTATCAACTGGACAAAAAATGATGATGGCTATTACTATTTTAATGAGCTTTTAAACCCCGATGTTTCAGCGTCTCTTTGTTCTTTTATTATTATCAACAAGGATAGCAACTTTTCAAGCAAAAAGATGTATATTTTAAATGTTGTGTTTGAAAGCCTTTCTTCTTCGCAACAGGTAGAACAAATTTGGGGTGTTAATCCTACTGAAAATGTTTGACAAAACAGAAATAAATGTTTTATATTTATAAAAAGTATATCTTAAGGAGAAAGTTATGGAAAACAATACACCTCCAAGACGACCAATTCCGCCACGACCACCAATAAAACCTCAAATTAATAGTGAGCAAAATGTGCAGACAACTTTGAAACAAAATTCGCAAGACCTTTCACAAACTTCGCCAAATAGTGCTAGTAAAAATGACTTGCAAAATAATACTACCAAATCAGCTCAACCTAAAAATGTTACAGCCAAAAAAGTACTTTCTGAAGAGGAGAGAAAAGCTAAAAATCGCAAAATTTTATGTTTTAGCCTTGGTATATTGTGCTTTGTAGGTGCTGTTGCTTGTTTTGTTATGCTGTTTATTTAAACTAGCTTTATTTATCCGCTTAGCAAGGTAAAACAATCAAGTTTTACCAAAATTAACGCATTGTGATTTTTAAAAGGTGTAAGATAATTTTATTTAACAAAATGACAAAATAACACAAATTAATTAAAATAAAAATTTTTTAAAAGTCAATCATTTGTTTATGAAAAGAATGATTGCTTTTTTTATTGTTAGTATTTTACTTGTAGGAGCTGGAGTTTATAAACAAAATGTCGGCTCTCTTTTTGATGGGTATACAAAGCTTGTGGTAGTGTCAAAGGAAGCACTTGCTGGGCAAAATTACCTCAAAAATGACAACCTGTATTACTACACTTTGGAGGGCAATCAAAAGGCTAGAGAGCTTTTTAACCAAAATTATCTTGCATATAACTTTTATTTTCCGTCTGATTATAAGATAGAAAATATTACCAATAACTTAGATTTTTTCTATCAAGGTGGAAGTAGCAGTGGTTACACCATCTATTATGGATACTTTATGGGCTATAGTAACTTTAATTATATAGGCAACAAAAAGATAAATATTCAAATAGTCAATACGGGAAGTGAAGTAATAGTCGGACTTCCACTAATAGTTACAGGTTATTAAAATTTAATGTATAAAATCATCCTAACTGGCAATAAATGGTGTAGGAGGTAATATGGAAATCAGAAAAGAAAATAAGGTAGTTGATTTTATCAAAAAGTATGGCGTCTATGTAGCTGTTGGAGTGGTGGTCTTTGCAGTTGCTTTAACCTTTACTCTTCTTGCAACGCTAGGCTCAAGTGTGCCAACAGGTAGTGGCAGTTTAAACTTTATCTCGCCAATGAGCAATGCTTCAGTGATTAAGGACTACTCAGACCAAGAACTTCAATTAAACGAAACCCTTGGACACTGGGAGGCACATCTTTCAGTTGACTTGACTTCAGAAAATAGCGAAGTCTACTCAATCCTCGATGGTACTGTTGCAAACATAGATTATGATTACATTAATGGCTATACAATAACTATTTCTCACGCAGACGGCTTTGCTTCTATCTATTCCTCTCTTGAAGAAACAGTTGATGTTAAAGAAGGGGATACAGTCTCAGCAGGAGAGAAGATAGGCAAGGCAAGTGAAAGTGCAACTGGCGAAATTGACCTAGGCTCACATCTTCACTTTACACTCTTGCTTAATGATGACAAGATAGACCCAAATGACTACCTAAACCTAGAACTTAAGTAAAAAACTATCCAAAATACAATAATTTTTATAATTATTGTATTTTTATTTGCATAAATTTGCATTTGTGCTATAATAAATCTGGAGGTTTGTATGGACACTATTGACAAAGTAAAAAAATTAATAGCAGAGCAACTGTGTATCTCTACTGATGATATCTCTGATGATGCTAATATAATTGATGACTTGGGTGCTGATTCACTTGACGTGGTAGAGCTTCTTATGTCTTTTGAAGATGAGTTTAAAGTTTCTATTCCTGATGACAAACTTGAAGAGCTTAAATCAATTCCTCAAATAGTAAAAGTGATTGACCAGTACACTAAAAAATAATCAAAAACATCTGCTAAGCAGAAAATCAATACACTACAAGACCTTAATTAAAATTTATAAGGTCTTTTTTTATAAATTCTATAATAATGCTTTTTTGTAGACTTTGGCATATAACATATTTCTACAAATTTTAACATAATGCGACTTTTTTCCACATAATTTATAGGGTGGAGGCATTATGAAAGAGGATTTAAAGGAAAGAATACTCAGCGTTACCAACCATATTTTAAAAACTCACGACACTATCAGAGGAACTGCACTTTTGTATGGCTATAGCAAAAGTACCGTGCAGAACGATGTGTCTATAAGACTACAAAAGATTGATTATAACCTATACACTAGGGCAAAGAAAATTCTTGACGAGAATTTTGCTGAGAAACATATTCGAGGGGGAGAGGCTACTAAGAAAAAATATCTAGAAGAACGAGAGCCGTGTCAATAAAAGTCTAAAGCAAATGCTTTAGACTTTTAAATTTTATCTTATACTTTTAAATTTTATCGTTTGAAAAGAAGATATTATAAATCTTATCTAGCACAAACTTTTTTATCTCTTCTCGTCCTGCACCTAAATATTTTCTAGGGTCAAACTCACGCCTATTTTCACTCAAAGTTTTACGAACTTGACTTGTCATTGCAATTCTGATATCGGTGTCAGTGTTTATCTTTACAATATTGTGTTTTTTAACTGCATTAACTAAAAGCTCTTTAGGTATTCCGTTAGCTTTTTGTAAATCTCCGCCATAGTTATTAAATATTTCTATCTGTTCTCTATCAACCGTTGACGCACCGTGTAAAACTAGAGGGAAGGAAGGTAGTAACCGTTCAAGCTCGCTTAAAATATCAAACCTTAAGGTCTGCTCTCCGCTATATTTATACACGCCGTGACTTGTGCCAATGGCAACTGCAAGGCTGTCAACCTTTGTCTCTTCTACAAACTGTTTTGCAAGACTAGGCTCGGTATAGCTATGAAAAGCAGAGGAGATATCATCTTCAATCCCTTTTATTTGTCCTAGCTCGCCTTCAACAAATACACCTTTTTTGTGTGCATAGTCGCATACTTTTTTGGTCAGCAAAATATTATCTTGAAAGGCTAGCATACTTCCATCAATCATAACACTGTCAAAGCCAAGGTCGATAGCTCTTTTGCAAACTTCAAAACTCTTTCCGTGGTCAAGATGAAGAAAAAGCTGAGGATGCTCTTGCTTTGCAGTCTTTGCAAGAGCTGTGCAATAATTGCCCATATATGCTAATGCACCCTCACTTACAGCAATTATCATAGGCGAAGAGGCCTCTTTGCAAGCACTAGCTATTGCCTGCAAACTTTCCATATTGCTAAAATTTATACTTCCAAGAGCAAAATGTTCGTCAATTGCTTTGTTGTAATATTCTAATAAGTTCATATATTCTCCTATTAAATAATAACACATTTTTTGATTTTAGCAAACATATTCTTAATTAAAGGAGCTTTTATGAAAAAATTTGGTGTTTTTGCAATGATAGTGTTATGTTTTTTTATGTTGACGGGCTGTGGCGGAAAGAAGTCTTTTGACCAGTGCATAAGCGAAATTACAAGAGTTTACTATCAAGCCTCAAACGGACAGGTGGAAGGCTCAATCAGTGTAGGAGAGCGAGAAGAGCCATATCTTGTCGATGGGAGACAAGAAAAGCTATGCGAGTTTTCTTTGATTGTGGTTGATTTTAACAAGCTTATGGAAGAAGAGACGATAGAGGTAGCTTTATCTATCAACGGAGCAGAGAGTGTAGTGACCTTATATTTAAACCCAGTAAACCATTATTATATGAATGACTTAGGCTACAGTCTTGGACAAAATGATGAAGTGATTTTGACTTATCAAGATATAACCTTGACCTTTTTTAACATAAGTGACAGCTTTAATATTGACTTTTCTCAAGCTATTACGATAGCGGAAGAAAATTTAAACCTTCAAGCTTTCTATCAAGATGGCGATTTTAGGGGAGAGTGTTATTTAAAAATTCTAACTGAGAAAAATGATGTTTTTCAAGATTTATTTTGGCATTTTAGCGTTGTGGGCGAAAATGGCGAGGTGCAAAATATTGTTATAAATACGCTAAGCGGGGAATTTTATTTATCTTAAAATAAAAATTTGCTATGCAAAGTTTTATATGCTATAATAACCTTATGAAAGATATTTTAAATGAAAAAGAAAATGCAGTGGTAGTTGCAGTATGCACAACTAAAGGAGAGGCAATAAAAAGAAAACTTGACGAAATCTCTCGTCTGTCCTACTCGGCAGATTTAAACGTAGTAAAAGAGTTCTATCAGATTATAAAAGACTTTAACAAAGCTACCGTTTTAGGCAGTGGCAAGGTTAAAGAAATCCAGCAGTATATTGAAAATTGTGACGAGATAATTGACGTAGTTATAGTTGATTATCCTTTAAGTGGCTCGCAAATGAACAATCTGTCTAAAGAGTTTAAAGTTAAAGTAATTGATAGGGTAGGGCTTATCATCGACATCTTTGCCAAGGGTGCAAAGTCAAGAGAGGCTAAACTTCAAGTCAAGCTTGCACAAGACCTTTACATTTTGCCAAGGCTTTCGCAGTTTCAAGGAACAAGCGGACGCTACGGAAGTGCGGGCGTTGGTATGAGAGGGCCAGGCGAGAGTAAGCTTGAACTTAACAGACGAGTACTTGAAAAGGAGATGGAAAGCTTAAAAAAACAAATTGAAAAGATAAAGCTTCAGCGTCAGACCACAAGGAAGGAAAGATTAAAGTCGCCTCAGCCTAAGATTGCCCTTGTTGGCTATACAAATGCTGGTAAGTCAAGCCTGTTAAATTGCCTAGTCAAAGAAAATATTTACGCAGACGATAAATATTTTGCAACCCTCGATACCACCTCTCGCAGATTGTTTTTAGATAATGATAAGCAAGCAATCATTACAGATACCGTTGGGTTTATCAGTAATCTTCCTCATCAGCTTGTCGATGCTTTTTCTTCCACTCTTGAAGAGGTTGTTGACGCTGACCTTATTCTTCACGTAGTAGATATCTCTTTGCATAACGAAGAGAATGGCGAGAAGGAATATCAAGCCAATATTAAAGTAACAAATCAAGTTTTAGATAATCTAGGTGCAACAAAAAACAGAATAATAGTTTTTAATAAATCCGACCTTTTAGAAAAGCCGATAATAATTAAAGAAAATGAGGTTCTAGTTTCTACAAAAAATAAAAAAGGAATTGATTTATTATTAAATAAAATAAAAGAAAATTTATTTAAAAATTAAAATAAATTTATTATTGATTTTATTTATTTTTTAATTAAATAAAAAGATATTTTTTAAA
>CASFPO010000049.1 GCA_949296805.1 uncultured Bacillota bacterium
ACTTCTCTGTTTGATTTGCACTGTACACTTTTGTGCTTGGCTCAATAACTTTAAAGTAAATTGACTTTGTTTGTACTTAATATTTAATTGTCATTGTTCCCTAACTCTTTCCTTGAGTTAGCGTTATTATATTAACATATTCCTCTATCCATTGTCAACACTTTTTTCTAAATTTTTACCTTTTTTATTATCTTTTTTCCACTTTCTGCGATACACTAGCGCCCGTTGTGGATTAATGTGAGGAGATATTACTATTTTTTAAAATGATACGCTGTAAAAACTTATTTAATTAATATAGTTTTTGAAAAACTTGGGTTGTCTTTTTCATCTATATATTATAAAAAAACTATGTCAGTAATTACACTTAAGACATAAGTTTGGCACAGCTTTTCCATAGATTTTATGATTTTATATAAAAACAAAAAAAGAGGCAACGCCTCTTTTTATTCTTAACATTCAATTTCCTGTTCGGTGGTTTTTTGACGACCTATTTCCCCAATATATGTTTTGGTAGGCGACTTTTTTATTGCCTCTTGTATGGCAGATTTATTAGCAACAATAGTGTTTGTTATGTTTATAGTACATGTTATTTTTGGCATATATTTTACCTCCGCTAATCTGTCTTTATAATAGCATATTTTTTTGTTTTTGTAAATAGGTTTTTGAAAATTTTCACATTTTTTCTGGAATATCAATTGCAAGTATATCTAGTGCTTGACATAATTTTTTCTTCACAAGCATTAATAGGGCTATATAGCTTTGTTTCTTTTTCTCATCCTTTTCATTAATTACATTTACATTATTGTAAAAGGTTGAAAAAGCACTTGCTAGGTTGTACGAGGCAAGACACAATGGAGAAAGGGTTTTGTTTGTATAGCATATTTCATAAGATGAGTTTAACTTTAAAATGTTTTTGATTATGTCTTTAGTCTCTTCATTATAAATTGCAAAATCTTTTGCCTCTGTTACGCCTGTTTTGTTCAATATAGAATTGATTCTGACCGCTGTGTACTGTAGATATGGTCCTGTTTTACCTTCAAAAGACAAAAATTTATCTATATCAAATACATAGTCTTTATCAACATTGTTGATAAGGTCCCCAAATTTCATCGCGCCAACGCCTATAGCTAAAGCAAGGCTACGATTATATTTAACTCCGTTAGATTTTAGCTTCTCTCCTGCACGATTTACAAGAAGATCGATTATATCTTCAAGCTTTATTGTATCTCCCGAGCGAGTTTTAAATGGTTTCCCATCCTTGCCATTCATTGTACCATAGCCTATATGCAAAAGCTCTTGTTTCTCAGGCGATATGCCTGACATTTTGCAAACTCTAAAAACCTGTGTAAAATGATTCTTTTGCCTTAAGTCTACTATGTATTCTATCCTATCTAAGTCTTTAAACATTTGATTGCGCATAAGAATGGTTGCTATGTCAGTAGTTGCATACAACACTCCACCATTATATTTTTTTAGTATGGCTGGAGGCATTGGATTTTTATATCTTTGCACTTCATCGTCGCTGGTTTTTGGAATTGGTATATTTTCGCCCTCTATTGCCACATCCACGACCAAAGCACCATCACTAAGCCTACTTAACCCTTTATCTTCTATAATCTTAATTGCCTCATCTATATAATCTTGAGCATCACTTTCTCCGAACCACAAATCAAATTCCGCACCTAGTTCGCTATAATGTTTTTTAATCTCTTTAACTGATACTTCTCTTATTTTTTTATAAATAGTATAATAAGGCTCTTCTTTCTTTTGAATTTTTAGTGTCCACTCATCGGCCTCTTCTTTAAACTTGGCATCTGTATTTTTTCTTGCACTTGCTTTTGGATAAGCTTCATTAAGCATAGCTAAGGTTATTTCTTTTTCTTCTCCTTGATTAAAATAATAATCAAGGTTTCCATCTAGAAAAAGTTGAAGCTCAGTAAGCCCCATCTGCAAACCCCAGTCTCCTAAATGCACATCTGCAATAACCTCGTCTCCTAAAAATCTATAAAGTCTTTTCAAGCTCTCTCCAATTATAGGCGAGCGTAAATGCCCTACATGTAAGGCCTTTGCAACATTTGCTCCGCCATAATCTAATAGAACCTTTTTCTTATCCTTATGGCAAGGCACACCACCTCGCTTATCAAGTAAAAATTCTTGTCCTAGTTTTTTAAGTTTTTCATCTGTTAGCTTGATATTTATAAAAGCCGGTCTTGCCACTTCAAAAATATAGTTGTCATTTTTATCAATATTTTTTACAATTTCTTCTGCCATCTCGAAAGGATTTTTTCCTAGTTTTTTCGCTAGCGCAAAACAATCATTGCATTGAAAATCACTCGCTTTTGGCAAATTAGAAAAAGTAGCGGATATATTTTCGTTATACCCCGCTTTTTTTGCACCATTGGTAAGCAAAAGATTGAGCTCATCAAAAATCATATTATCTCCAAATTATTATAGTTGCTTGCGATCTTCAAGCGCTTTAGATAATGTCACTTCATCAGCATATTCAAGATCACTGCCCATAGATACCCCCTGAGCTAGCCTTGACACTTTAACACCAAGTGGTTTGAGAAGCTTTGCTATATACATAGCTGTAGCATCCCCCTCTACATCTGGATTGGTTGCCATTATCACTTCCTCAACATTATCTTCTTGCACCCGAGAAAGAAGCTCTTTTATCTTTATATCATTCGGTCCTCTTCTTTCTAGTGGACTAATTGTGCCAAAAAGCACATGGTAGACTCCATCATATGTTTTTACTTTTTCCATCGATAAAATATCTTTAGGCTCGGCTACCACACATATCACTTTATGATTTCTTTTTTCACAGATTGTGCACACATCTTGATCTGTAAAATTGCCACACACTTTGCAAAAACCTATCTTTTCTTTTGCCTCAAGTATGGCATTTGCAAAATTTGTAGCTCTCTCCTTTTTGCCCTCGATGATTGAAAAAGCATAACGCTGAGCTGTTTTATACCCCACGCCCGGAAGCGACCTAAACTGTTCAATAAGTTTTTCTATCAGATCTTCTTGCATTAAATTTACCGCCTCTGTTTTACATCATCCCTGGAATATTAGGCATATTTTCTTTTTCTTTTCTATTAATTTGCCCTAAGGCGTCATTAACAGCTGAAACGATTAGATCTTCAAGCATTTCAACATCTTCCGGATCAACTACTTGTGGATTAATAGTTATTGACTTTAGGGTACGATTCCCCATCATCTTCACTTCAACCATTCCTCCACCTACAGAGGAACTAAATTCGCTTTCTTCAAGTTCTTGCTTTGCTTTCGACATATCCTCTTGCATTTTTTGCGCTTGTCGCATCAAATTATTTAAATTTGCACCACCAAATCCACCAAAATTATTATATCCCATTTTATTTTCCTCCTTTAATAACGAGATTTTCTCCAAATAAATCTTTTAGTTTTTCTATATCTTTCTCTTGTGTGGAAAGTTCCTCTTTTTTTACATTTATATCAATTTCATGGTCTAAACCCTGCCATTTTAAAGCATTTTCAAGTTCACGCTTGCCTTCGCTAAGCAAGTTATATATCATTCCATCTGATATATTTATAATTAACTTATTTTCTTTTAATTCTACATCTGTTATATCTCCGCACGCTACTTGAAGTGCTATCTGTCTTCTCTCTTTTAGGTATAATACAAGTTTTCCCCAAATATTTTTAGCACTAAGCGTGCCTGTATACGCTTGCGATTTCAGTTTTTTTTTACATCTTCACTAGGCAGGTCTTCTAGCAAGCCAAGCGCAAGTGTTTCGAGTAGCAATCTTGGTGACAAGGTATATCGCAGTTCATTTTCTGCTCCACCAAAAGTCTGCATATATCTTATTAAAGTTTTTTCATCAAAGTTTTTTGCCTGCTCTGACAATTTTTGAAAAGCCTCCTCTGGCAAATTTAAAATTTCGTTAGGCTTTGCGCAAGACTTAATAACCAGCAAATTTCTCGCCTGTTTTGAAAGTTCTTTTACAAACATAGAAAGATTTTTTGAGTTGTCAATCTCATTTACAAACTCAAGCAAAGCACCAATGTTTTTATCCCTTAGTATATCAAAAAAATTAATAAGCAAATCATAGTCAGTTGTACCCAGAATACTTTGAACACTTTCACAAGTTATCTTATTTTCGTTATAAGCAACTACACTATCTGCAATTGACAGTGTGTCCCTCACGCTTCCTTCTCCAGCCGAAGCTATTAATCTTAAAGCATCGTTATCATATGGTATATTTTCTCTATCAAAAATATTTTGAAGAAGGCTTGTTAGCTTCTCGGTAGAAACCAAACGGAAATCAAAACGGATACATCTTGACAATATAGTTGCAGGCAACTTATGTGCCTCTGTTGTAGCAAGAACAAATATCACATATGCAGGAGGCTCTTCCAAAGTTTTTAACAGTGCATTAAAGGCACTATCTGTCAGCATATGAACTTCGTCAATAATATAAACTTTATATTTTGCACCCACTGGGGTAAATTTTACTTTTTCTCGAATTTCACGAATGTCATCAACTCGATTATTAGATGCGGCGTCGATTTCAATGATATTTATATCATTCTCACTTTCAAGACGTTTGCACGTTGGGCATTGTCCACAAGGCGAACCTTGTTTGTTGTTTTCGCAATTGACAGCCCTTGCCAAAATACGTGCAACTGAGGTTTTGCCAATTCCTCGTGCCCCTGTAAAAAGATAAGCATGACCAATCTTTCCGCTTGCTATTTGATTTGCAAGTGCCTTTGTGATATGTTCTTGCCCTATGACCTCTTGAAAGCTTCTTGGTCGGTACTTTCTATATAGTGCTAAATGCTCCATAACTCTCCTTAAGTATCTTTATTATACATTTTTATTTTTTGTTTGTAAATAAAAAATCGGCGAATGCCGAATTTTATTGTAAATTATAGCCTTACACCATTATCAGCAATTAAGTTGTCCTTTTCATAAACAAGCATTTGCAATTTTGAGCCAAAAGAATTGCTTTTGCACTTTAAGTTATATTCAATATTATCTATATTAAAGAAATAGCTTTCTCCTTGAATAAGATTAGGCATATAAAAACTTTTATTTAGTTTTTTATCTACATAAACTTTTATATATGCTCCAGCATTTTTAATCAATACTTCTCTCTTTCCAACTTTAAATTTAAAAGTTTTTCGCATAATAAAATATGTCGTAATCACAAAGCACGCAAACAATAAAAGTATAACAATAAATGCAATTAACATAAGTTTCTCCTTTAATCTACATAATGAAAATTATCTGCTCCAGCCCCTAATTCAAAGTGAAGTTTTACAATGCCATAGTCTATTTTGGAATATTCTCCTCCAAGATTTTTAATTCTCACTCCACTTTCGCCAACTCTTTCGATATAAAACTGTTGCTGATTGCGAGCGGTAGGCGCTTTACTTGCTATTTCCACACCTTTTTTAAACCATTCAGGGCTATCGGCAGTTATACTTGAGAGTTCGATTAAACTTTTACTATTATGAGCAAAACCTTGCGTTTTGCCATAACCTATTGAGATAATTGCAACCAATTTTTCTCCCTTTAAAATTTTGCACCTATCTAAAACACTCCTTTTATTAAAAGTAAGCGCTATCCAGCAACTGTTTAAACCTAAAGTTTGTGCTTTTAATAGACATTTTTGTCCATAATATCCAGTAAGCTCTTCAAGTTTTGGGTTTGACGTCTTTCCTATCAAGGCAATATAGCTATGCACACCTTCAAAAGTGCCATAATGAACCTCTAGCCCACAAAAAGCTTCTCGGTCATTTGATATAAGTTGAAATTTTAGTCCACTTTCATAATTTTGTGCATCAATATACTCTTGAAGAAGTTTAAGTTTGTCTTCCTCTATATCTTTATCAAGATAGTTTCTTACAGTATGACGCTTGTCAATTGCCTCTAAAAAATCCATTTCCCCTCCCTTTTATATTTATTGTGGAAACTGTACAACAGGTGCAGTAACCATTGGACCAATTTGAGACTGCACTGTCAGCTCACTTAAAACACATGAGATATGACTTGCAAGAACTCTTGACACTGGGCCATTTTTAAAAAATTCCACAGGGTCTTCAATGTTTTCATACTCAGTAGTGTTGATAATAATCTCCACTCCAATAGTAACCTCTATTGAAAAAATACAATCAGGCTCAGGTTTTACAAATCTAGTTAAAAACACTTTTACAGCATCAGAACGAAGCCTTTCCACCTTCATCTCATCCCAAACTCGCATATTGATAGTGCTACTTGGTTGAGGTTCTCCTAATCTTTGATAATCTACCTTTTCTAAAATTGGTTTAAAATTCATATTTCTAATTGCGTTTGCCATAATATTCTCCTTTATGCACTAAATGAATTAGTATTATTTTATCACATATTTAAAAATTAATCAATCGTTTTTTTATTTATCTTAATAAATAGACATCTCGCAAGGAGATGTCCCTTTATAAGCCTTATTTATTTTTATACTTTTTCTTTAATTTTTGTTGACCTATCCAAGTTGCCATAACCAGCTTTTTAGGAAGAAGATTTACAAGGCGAACCTGACTTCTTGCTATAAACCCACAGATAGAAAGCTCCTTGCCTTTTCTACTATCTTTGATAGCTTTTTTAACTACCCTCTCAGGTTCATACATCGCCGCATAAAAAGTAACCACCTCATGTTTGGCTTTAGTATCCTTAGCCCTATTAAAGAAAGCTGTTTTTGTCCAAAATGGACAAACACAGGTTACCTTAATCTTTCTTGATTTAAGCTCTTGATTTAAAGCTCTTGAATAGCTTACAACAAATGCTTTGCTAGCTCCATAAACTGCCATATATGGAATAGGTTGAAATCCTGCAACCGAGGCAATCTCTACTATCCTTCCGCCTTCGCTCATATACGGCAAAACATACTCAGTCATTTGAAGAAGAGCCTTGCAGTTAAGATCAACCATATTTGCTGAGTCCTTAACGTCAATCTCATCATATCTGCCAAACTTTCCAAAACCAGAACAGTTTACAAGAAACTTTACATTAGGTTTTTCTTCTTCAAGTTTATTTCTGATTACATCAAAGCTTTCCTCTTTTGTAAGGTCAAGGTCAAAGCCTATAAAAGGCGTTTTTGTCTCTTCTTTTACCTTGTTAAGAGCCTCTTGCCCAAGACCTATTCCCCAAAACTCATCAAATTGACCATCAAGTTGTCTAACAAACTCTCTTCCCATTCCAGACGATGCCCCTGTAATTATTGCTATATTTTTCATAAAATCTCCTTTTACCCATTAAATTGTGCTACTTTTTTATTATTCCCTTTAAATAAGTATCAAGATACTCAAAGGCCTTATTTTTAAATTCTTTTGTCACTTTGTAAAATTGCCCAGCAATTGCACACGAAATTGCACAAAGCGTGTCGCTGTCTCCACCAATTGAAATGCTTGTCCTTAAACAGTCTTCAAAACTGTTTGAAATTAAAAAACAATAGATCGCTTGAGGCACTGTTCCTTGACAAGTTTCATTAAACTTGTAGTTCTTTCTTAAAGTTTCATAATCAAAGTCTAATTTGTAATAATTCTCTTCAATATACTTCTTGATCTCTTCTTTGCTTTTCTTCTTTTTTGCAAGAAAGATTGCAACCGCAGTAGCCTCTGCCCCTTTGATACCTTCTCGATGATTATGTGTTACTCTGGTCACTTCATTGCTAAGTTTTTTTACTTGATTTATATCTTGAGCAAACATCGCCACAGCACTTATCCTCATTGCCGAGCCATTTCCAAAACTTTCATATGGCGATTGACTTTCAGAAAATAGCCAATTTTTAAAGTCAGTTCCATAGCCACAATTTTCATATTTTCTACCAACTTCATTTATGCAAATTTTTGTCTGCTGAAAAAGATTGCTATAATCTCCCTTGCAATCTCTGAATGCTTTGTACACTGCCAAAGAAAGCACTGTGTCGTCAGTAAATTTACATTCTTTTGTAAACAAAGGACACTCTTTTGTGCGAATATTGTTATTTTCATATGTCGACCCTGCAATGTCGCCAACAATTGCACCAATCAGCGGGCTTTTATCCAATCTTTTTTTGCTGATTTTTTTATCTTTAATCGCCTGCTTTTCTTCTATTTTCAACCTTTCAACTTCGGCAATCTCATCATCTTTTAAAAGCATATCTCCAATACGTGTAACCACAGAACCTGCAACAATCATAAGTATAAAAGGCACTGCAACCATCCACGCAACAAAGGCATCTTCCGTTTTAGTCTCAAAGAAAAGCACAAAAAATGTTATAAACGAGGCAACAAAACCTGCGAGTCCAATACCAAGCGTCAAACCACCAGCAATCAAATATATCTTTTTAATCTTTTTGGCTTGTTCTTCATTATGTTTTGCCCTTACCCTATCATTAATCTTTTTAATATAACTCTCCATAACTTATCCTTTATATTTTTAATATTATCATAATTGTTTAAAAAAAGTAAACAAATTTACAAATCTACTTTAAAATGTTACAAAAAATGTCAATTTATCAACAAGTATAAAATAATTACTAAAACTTTAAAAAATTTTGCTTTTACAAAATAAAGAATTTAACCTTTTAATAAAAATACTTGCAAAAAGATAAAATATAATGTATAATAAAAAGGCAAACTAAATGCCTTTAATTTGCGGATATGGCGGTTTGGGTTCCCTTAAAATGTTATTTTAAGGGTAAAAGTGGCAGTTTGGAGTCCCTGCAAATTGCAAATTTGTGGGGTAAAGACGCGCTGGATTTAAAAATCCAGCGAAAAACAAATCAAATTGTTTCGTCGTCTGCCATTCCGCCTAAGTGAAAAATTGATAGTAAATGGTATGCGGATATGGCGGAATGGCAGACGCGCTGGATTTAGGTTCCAGTCCGAAAGGGTGCAGGTTCAACTCCTGTTATCCGCACCAGAGAAAAGCAATCCGAATCGCTGGGTTGCTCTTTTTTGTATAAGAAAACCACAAGCAGTGCTTGTGGTCCCAAAAGGTTTCTAGCTATGGACATCAAAAACCTCCTATGTTAAAGTATAGTTGAAGTTTTGCTGCTTTAACTAAAAACATAGGAGGTTTTTGTATATGAACTTAGATATAAGTAGTTTAGCACATACAAAGTATAATTGCAAGTATCATATAGTATTTGCTCCAAAATATAGGAGACAATAATATATGGAAAGATTAAAAAGGATATAGGTGTAATGATTAGAAAATTATGCCAATATGAAGGAGCAAAGATAATAAAGGTCGAACAAGCGGCAGAACTTCGCCAAACATTTAAGATTATGCTGCAACAGGTCCTAAAAGGGCAGCGCCAACTACCAGTTAAGCTGGTAGTTATGATTTTGAAAAAATATGGCATTAAAGATTGCAAATATTAAAATAAAAGGTTATAATAAAAATATGATTTACACAATAGGTTACGCAGGTGTCACAATTGACAGATTTGTTCAAATCCTTAAAAATATGAAAATCAGTCTTTTAATTGATGTCAGGAGTGTCCCGAAAAGCCAATATTTTTATCAATTTAACAACAATCTTTTAAGCAGAATTCTTGCGAATGTTGATATTAAATATGAGAATTGGAAAGACGAATTTGGTGCAAGGCAAGACAATTTAAATTTCTATACTGACAATATTCTTGACTATGGCAAATTTGCAAAAAGTCAGCAATTTCAATCAGGGATTTCAAAGATAAAAGAACTAAAAAATAGAGGCGAAAACATTTGCTTGATGTGTGCAGAAATTGATCCTATAAATTGCCATAGGGCTATACTATGTGGAAAAGAAATCTCTGCAAATGGCATAAATATTACACACATAATTGCAAAGAGAAACGGCGAAACTTATATTGAAAATCAAAAAGATTTTGAAAAAAGACTTCTTCAAACAACAAAGGTAAACAACCTCTCCGAGGCTTACCTAAAACAAAATAAAAAAATTGGCTATAAACTAACTTAATTTTAAGTTGGTCAGCCATATTTAGAGTTAATCACAAAACAAATCGTGGTTAACTTTTTTGTTGCAAAAAATTAAAAGGAGAGAAAAATGAAAAAACAAATTTGCATATTAACTAAATCACTAAAAGACCGTGATTATTGTGTTGCTGGGATTGATATAACAACAGGGAAGTGGATAAGACTTGTTACATCAAAAGATGGCGGGGCATTTCCCAAAGAAAAATTAGATGACAAACATTTTAAAGAATTAAATGTATTGGAAGTCGAGGTCAAAGAACATGTGCCATATCATGTTCAAAACGAAAATTGGCTTATTGCCGAAAAAGTTGAAATTAAAAAGATTGGGAGTTTATCAAGACAACAACTTTTTAATTTACACCCTATAGAAAAGCCTAAATTCATTTTTGGCAATCCAAAAAATGAACTTGAGTATAATGAAATTAAAATGCTCAATCATTCTTTAAAGATGATAAATGCAAAAGAACTGCAATTTGACACTTCAATGAAAGGAGATGGAAGACATCACTATAAAGTCAAATTTCAATATAATGGCTATGAATACAATCTCGCTTTAACAGATCCAAAATATAGAAATGAAGATTTTGACCAAATTCGTATTCCGAGTGCGACAATAATTGTGAGTATCCCAGCAGTTCCTTATGGCGAGAATGATTTATACTATAAGTTTGTTGCAAAAATTTTTATATAAAATTTAGAGAAGTCTAAACTTCTCCCTTTTGTTTTGAATTATATCTTTTGTGTAATATACTAAAAATATAGGACAAGTTATTTTATCTTAACCCTAACGCGTACATAACCAACGCCAACCGTAACTTGTAGGCGGTTTGGATACTTTATCACTTGTTGCACCAAACAAAAAATAATCAAAAAAGTTTGAAAAATAATATCATTTTTATCTTAACAAAAAAGTTATAAGTTTTTCTTATAACTTTTTATATTTTAGTTTATTATTTTTTATCTTTCCTTTTTAATAAAATTTTCTCAAAGTACTTATATATTTCACTAACTATAAGCATTAAAACCGAAAAGGCAAAGATTATTGTCCATTGCACTGCGTTAAGTGTTCGTAAACTTAACAAATATTTTAAAGGAGTAAAGGCGAAGAGTGCAACAAGTGCAAAACAAAAACATACTGCTAAAATAAAAAATTTATTTTTAAAGGGTTTGGATTTAAATATGCTGGCATTTGTTCTCATAGAGGCAAGATAGAACATCTGAATGATATTTAAGGTATAAAAACTCATAGTAACCGCTATTCCCTCATTGTAATAACAAATACCTATAACGTATGCAAGCACAACAAAGAGCGTTTGAAAAAGACCGAGAACAACGATTGAAACCCCTATTCCATCTGAGAATAATCCTTTTTTAGAGTCACGAGGAGACACTTCCATCAAGTCATTCTCTGGCTGTTCAACCCCCAGTGCGATGGCTGGCAAGGTGTCTGTGATAAGATTGACAAATAATATTTGGACTGGAAAGAGAAAGATATACTGCGGAAAGATAATTGTTACAAAGAACAGTGAAAACAGTTCGGCAAGGTTTGCAGAAAACAAAAATTTTACAGTTTTTTGAATATTTCGATAGATCTTTCTTCCCTCTTCAACTGCAATTATAATAGTTGCAAAATTGTCGTCTGTAATGATTATATCTGACACCTCTTTTGCTACATCCGTTCCTGCTATACCCATCCCGATACCAATATTCGCCTTTTTTAAAGATGGTGCATCGTTTACTCCATCCCCCGTCATTGCAACAACTTTACCTTTGTCTTTAAAAGCCTGCACTATCCGAACTTTGTCTTGAGGACTAACTCTTGCAAACACGCAATATTTGTCTATGATCTTAGAAAGTTGGCTGTCGCTCATCTTGGATATTTCAGTACCTGTGGTAACCTGAGACAGCTCACTTGCAAGCCCAATCTCCTTGGCTATAGCAAAGGCAGTTTGGCTGTAATCTCCTGTAATCATCACTGGTTTCATACCAGCCCTTTTGCATTTTTTAACTGCTTCCTTAATTTCTTTGCGAGGTGGATCTATCATTCCTGCAAGCCCAATAAAAATCAAGTCCTCTTCGTTTAAAATATCAGACTTTTTGTAAGCAAGGGCTAAAACTCTTAACGCCTTACTTGCCATAATGTCATTTGCTTTGAAAATGTTAGTTTTGTAAGTCTGTGACAGCGTTTCAACTTTACCATTTATCAAAATAAATTTGCATTTATTTATAACCCTATCTAACGCACCTTTTACATAAACGATACTTTCCCCTTTTTCTTCTACTAATACACTCATCATCTTGCGATTGCTATCAAAAGGAATTTCATCTTTTCGCTTGGCAATTTTTTCAAAATCCTCTTTTCTAACTTTGTTATCTCGGCAAAATTCTAGCAGTGCAACTTCGGTAGGATCGCCTGCAAACTTGCCCTTATATAAAAAAGCGTCATTGCAGGCTAATGCACAATAAAAAAATGGATAACTTTCCTTTGAAAAAGCAAACTTTTTTTCTTGTAAGTTGTTGTTACAATAGACCGCTGTGACCGACATTTTGTTTTGAGTGATAGTGCCAGTTTTGTCAGAGCAAATAACTTCACAGCAACCCAAAGTTTCTATAGAATGCATACGCTTAACTATTGCTCGTTGTTTTGCAAGCCTAGCAACGCCGAGGCTCATAATGATAGTTATTACAGCTGGCATACTTTCAGGAATCGCCGCTACCGAAATTGCAACCGAAGTCAAAAAAGCATCCATTATGTTGGAAGGATTGATAATTATCTCTATAATAAAAGTGATTATCGCTACCAAAAGCACTATATAGGTTAACACCTTGCCTACATCCTTGATGGATTTTTGAAGAGGCGTCAACTCTTTTTGATTGTCTTTTATCGCACTTTCAATCTTGCCAAGCTCAGTATTTTTACCTAAAGCAGTCACAACACCAAGCCCTCGCCCGCAAACAACAACCGTGCCTTTATATCCCATATTACGTCTTTCTCCTAAAGGTGCATTAGCTTGGCAAATTGACGAGGCGTCTTTTTCTATCTGATGGCTTTCTCCAGTAAGCGAGGACTCGTCAAGTTTGAGCTGATTGGATTTGATAAGTCTAAGGTCGGCAGGCAAAATTGTTCCCGCCTCGAGTGAAACAATATCTCCTAGCACAAGCTCACTAGTATTTATCTTAAGCATTTGCCCATCTCGCAGAATATAACACTCTGGCTGGGTAAGTTTGCCCAGTGCCTCAAGCGATTTTTCTGCCTTATACTCCTGAATAACGCCAAAGATGGCATTGATAAGCACAATAAACAAAATTATACAGCCGTCAATAATCTCGCTAGTGGTTTTTTCAATAATTCCAATTACAATAGATAGTGCGGACGCAAACAGTAAAATTACAATCATAAGATCGTAAAATTGCTCAAAAAACTTGCTGACAATAGAGCTCTTTTTGTCATAACTTAAAACTTCTGCCTTTTCTCGCTTAGTTAAATCACTACTCTTTAACCCTTGCGGACTGCTATTAAGCTCCCTTAATGACTGCTCTATACTTTTACAATGAAAATTACTCATATTTTCCCTTTATATTTTTGATTTTACTTTTACCTACAGGATAGCAGAAACTAAACTGATAAAAATTAAATACAAACAAAACCACTTGAAGTTTGCCTTTCCCGTTACGTTTAACATCAATTTTATTGTCATAATCCCTATAACAAAAGCTATGACAAACCCTATAATTAAACCTAGCCAATTGATTTGTAGTTGTGCTCCGCAAGAGACCTCATACACTTCCATAACTAGAGAAAGCAAAATTATAGGCACGCTCATTAAAAAAGAAAACTTTGCACACTCTTTCTTGTCAGCTCCGCTTAGAATTCCTGCACTTATTGTAGCTCCCGAACGAGAAATCCCCGGGAAGACCGCCAGCCCCTGACTTATCCCCATAATTATGGCAGTTTTGATAGAAAACCCTTGACCTTTTTTATTATATTTTTGACTGATAAATAAAAGAAGTGCAGTTATTAAAAAACATATAGCCAGTCCGCCTCCGCCAAAAGCTTTTTCTACCAATGGCATAAGTATTAACACAATTATGCAGGTGGGAATGGTCGCTAGTGCAAGATTTACGCTCTCTTCTGATAAGGGGTGCTTAATTAAAAAAAGCATTTCCTTCCTAAAAACTATTACAACCGCAAGCAATGTGGCTAAATGCAATATTATACTTACCAAAAGCGAATCTTCCACCCCAAATAACGAGGATAAAAGCACCAAGTGACCACTTGACGAAATTGGCAGAAATTCACATAACCCTTGCACCAAACCAAGCAAGGCAAAAATCAATATCTCCACCCGCTCCCCCTTGCTATTAATATACAAAAACAAAAAAGCAATTATTACTACTTGCTTATCTAAGCTTGCCCGCTATAACTAAAAATAACAAAGCAAAAAGCTTTGTTATTTTTAATATATTTGATATTCTTATTTTTCTCGTATTTTGACTTTTAAAGTAAATTACCTTTAATTCTGGTAAATACATAGTAACCATCCACTGCAGTGTCACTTCTACTAAAGGTCGAACCATTAAGGTAGCTGTTTGTATATGATCCGCCATCAATTATACTTGCAAGCACTCGGATGGTGTTGGCATTCTTAATCAAGTCTCCGCACGCTGTGTTACTAGTTAAATCCTCATATATATACCCGCTTTCAATTGTGACTGTTGCTAGACTTGTGCAACCATAAAATGCATAGGTCCCATTTATACTTCTCACGCTTGATGGGATTGTTATACTTGTTAACTTTGAACACCTAGAAAAAGCATAATTTCCTATACTTATCACACCATCCGGGATTGAGATATTTGTTAGAGATGCATTACTATCAAAAGCATTCTCATAAATAAACCTGCATCCACTATTTACTGTATAAGTTGTACCTGTAAAGCCGCTACCATCATATAATACTACATAAGGATTACTATCATTTCCTAAATATTCTACTCCATTATCCGTTACTGACGGTTGCAATCTTGTACAGTCGTCAAAAGCACCACTTCCTATGCTTGCAACCGTAGATGGAATTGTTATACTTGTTAATTTTGAACATCTATAAAAAGCATCCTCTCCTATACTTGTCACTCCCTCTGGAATTATTATACTTGTTAAATTTGGACACACATGAAAAGCATGCTGATTAATTTCAGTAGTATCTGGATGCAAGGTCACACTTATTAAATTTTCTCGTGGCACAGCTGGCAAAAGAGCAATCCTTGTTGCACCATCTACATAATATTGAACATTATCATATGGTTCTATCTTTGTAGCAGGTTTTTCTCCTTCTAAGTCTGAAGCATTGTGTATTACTCGAGCATACCTTCCTAAATGTCCATGGCGTCCTGTTTTATCTATTGTAAGGCTTGAATAATTATAAACTTCAGCTAAAGCAAAACAACCAGCAAAAGCACTCTCTCCTATACTTATCACACTTTCTGGGATTGTTATACTTGTTAAATTATAGCAATAGTTAAATGCTTGGCTATGAATAAACTTGCATCCACTATTTATTGTATAGGTTAAACCTGTAAAGCCACTGTCATCCCATAATACTAAATACGGGTTGTTTCCATTACCTAAATATTCTACTCCATTATCTGTTGCTGATGGCTGCAAGCTTCTACAGTCTTCAAAAGCATCCCTTCCTATACTTATCACACCATCCGGGATTGAGATATTTGTTAGAGATGCATTACTATCAAAAGCATCCTCATAAATAACCCTGCATCCACTATTTACTGTATAAGTTTTACCTCTAAAGCCACTACCATCATATAATACTACATAAGGATTACTATCATTTCCTAAATATTCTACTCCATTATCTGTTGCTGATGGCTGCAAGCTTGTACAACTACTAAAAGCACTACTTCCTATACTTATCACACTTTCTGGGATTGTTATATTTGTCAAATTACTACAGAAATAAAAAGCACGACTCCCTATACTTTTCAATTGACTATCTGCTCCAAAATTTACTTCTGTTAGTGCATCGCAACTGTAAAAAGCACTACTTCCTATACTTGTCACACTATCTGGGATTGTTATATTTGTCAAATTACTACAGAGAGAAAAAGCAACATTTCCTATATTTGTCAATTGACTATCTGCTCCAAAATTTACTTCTGTTAGTGCTTTGCAAGATTGAAAAGCACCATCTCCTATACTTGTAACACTATCTGGAATTGTTATGCTTGTCAAATTATTACATTGAAAAAAAGCATACTCTCCTATACTTGTCACTCCCTCTGAGATTGTTATATTTGTCAAATTATTACATTGATAAAAAGCATATGCTCCTACATACTCCAAAGTCTCTGGTAAAGTAATACTTTTCAAATTATCATTTTTTGCAAATATACCTGTTGAAGAAGTTCCATCTACAATCGCTGTAATTGTATAGTCTGAGCCTTTTACATACTGCCCATCTACTATAGAAAAGGTTGATGGGATTACTAGGTTGGCATCAGAACCGTTATATGCTGTTATTGTTGCCTCGTTACCTGAGGTTGAAAATTCAAAATCACTTGGACTAGCTGGTGGCTCTGGCGCTACACTTACGTCAAAGAGTTGTAGGTCATAGCCAAAGCTTGCGTTGCTTAGTGAGGTGTTTTTATCCTCTACTGATAGGGTTAAGGTAAACTCTACTGTATCGTTTGCCTGTCCTTGTGGGTCAAGGGTTATTATATCTCCGCTTGTGTATGCTCCGCTTGTAGTTGTAATAGTTTTTAGTAAGTTTGGTGTTTCAGCCGAGATTGTGTCTGTTAGCGTTACTGTTAGTGTACGCTCGGTACTTAAGTTCTCTACTGTGATAGAAAATACTACTGGAGTGGCCGAAGTGTCAAAGTTTAGGTTTAGCTCTTCCCATACTGTGTCATTTCCTGTAGTTTGTGTGGCACTGTAGGTTACATCTAGTGCTGAGGGCGGTACTGTTGCTCCGGTAACATTTCCTGTTACATGGGCATAGACCTCATCTGCGGTAAAGCTGATATTTCCGCCCATATTTACATTTACTTGACTTACTGCTAGTACTCCCATTATCAGCATACCTAGTACCAAGGTAAAGGCTGATATTACAGAGACTAACTTTGCTTTTAATGACATATTTTTACCTCTCTTTTGTTTTTATTTTGTACATATTAGTAAAAATTATCTAGCTTAATGCAAAATTTCGACTATTTTTGCATTATTTATGCCTATTTTATCAAGTAAAATATGGTCAGCAATAGGATTTTGTTTTAAAGGAAATACTATCAAAACTTACCCTTACCTAATAGGCGTTAGCCTATTTTACCCCCCCCGAATGTTTTGTCAAGCAATTTGGCGACTTTTTTGAAAATTGTTCAAATTTTTTGTTTTTTCTTATGTTTAACCCACCTTAATGCTCAAACCTTATCATATTTTCAAAAAAGTTTTTATCTGCCCGTCGTCACGGGCAGGACAAAATCATTCGGGGGATTTCTGAAAAATTGCACACGTGCAATTTTTGATTATGCGGGGTGGCTAAAGCCACGTTTTAACATATTTACGGTAGTTAGAGCTATCTGTAATTTTTCTATAGTAATTTGATGCACCTTTTATAGTGGACAGAGAGTAACTAGAGACACTTTTTGTAATTTAATTTGCCGAGAAAAACAAAAAACAACAGGTGGTACCTGTTGCTTAATAGAATATTTAAAATCTTTTATTTAATCTTGACCTTACTTCCTTTTCTCCCAAAATTTCCATTATACTATAAAGGGTTGGCGAGTTCTTTTTGCCAGTAATGGCTAGCCTTACAAACTCACATGCTTTTGCAATATTTCCTTTAAACTTTTCAGGAGCAAGTTTATATTGCTTATTATCGGTAGCATAGCCAAGTTTTTCTGCCACTTGTTTAACCTTTGCAAACCACTCCTCATTACTTATTGGCATTTTAAAGGTTTTGCTGTATTCCTCTAAAAACTCGTTGGCATTTACCTTGTCTTGAGCGTCTAACTCAAAAACTTTAGGCGCTGAGAATATATAGTCAAAATTATCTTTTATCATTGCATAGTTAAAGATATCTTTTCTTGGCTTTATTGTATTTTCTCTATCCATCTTGCAAAGTTTTATATATTTATCTTTATCCTGTTGCAATATTTCAGCGAGTGGTTTGTCATACTGCTTTGCATAAGAAAGCCATGTGGTATAAAGTTCCTCTCCGCTCATCTTTGCGATCACATTTTTTGAGATGTCATTTAGTTTAAGTAGGTCAAAGATAGGCGCTACTGTAGTTATATCAGACACGCCAAACTCAAAATCTTGCCATTTTTTATCTGGATTGTTCTTTCGCCAAATTTCAAAACCAGAGTTAATCATATTTAGCAAATACTCAAGCACGCTATCAATAGGATAACCTTGCTCAAAATAGTACATCATATTTGCTTCTGGATCTTTACGCTTTGATATCTTTCTTCTATTGCCTTCCTCGTCAAGCTTGCAAATAAGCGGATTGTGACAATATTTTATAAACGGAAAACCTAACGCCTCAAAAAGTTCAAGGTGGGCTGGGGTTGAGGAGATATATTCTTCTCCTCGGACAACAACTGTAGTACCCATTAAAGTATCATCAATTGCGTGAGCAAAAGCATAAGGTGGGCGACCATCACTTTTTAAAATCACAAAATCCTTTGCATTTGCCTTTGCCTCAAGCTCTCCTTTGATAAGATCATAAAACTTTATTCTTTCCGTTCCCTTATTTTTTGTTTTTAATCTTATTGCAAAGCTCTCATTGTTGTCTATATGTTTTTTTACTTCTTCGTAGCTTAAGTCTCGACAAGGATCGTATTCCTTTTCATCATCGTTAGCAAACTTGGTCTTTCTTTGATTGAGGACATCTTCTTTGCCTTGCGTTTTTTTGCAAAAGCAAGGAAAGGCTTTACCTTGAGCTACAAGTTCTTTAGCAAATGCCTTGTAAATCTCTAGCCTTTGGCTTTGAACATAAGGGCCATAACTGCCTATATCCTCTCCAGATAGCGTTTGGTACTCGTCAAAATTTATATTAAACCTGTTAAGTATAGAATATATTACCTCTTTTGCTTCCTTCAGCTCTCTTTTTTCATCAGTGTCCTCAATCCGCAAAAACAATATACCATCGGTGTTTTTTGCAAGGTTATAACTGATAAAAGCTTGAAAAAAATTCCCTATATGCATAAGACCAGTTGGGCTAGGTGCAAATCTTGTTACCACCTGCCCTTCTTTTAAATTACGCTTAGGATATTTTTTGATGATATCCTTTATCTTTAAAGTATTTTCTGGGAAAATTAGCTGTGCTATCTTTTTATTGTCCATATTCTTCCTTTTAAATTAGGGCTATAAAAATAGCCCTGACTGTTTTGTTTGGTTTTATATCTCATAGATGTTATTGGCAAGATACAAATAGTATTGATAAAGATAACTATTGTTATCAACATAATATTTTTGCAGTTGCCTATAATAAGCTAGGCTATTGCCTTGTGAGAGGATATTTTCATCCTCTACATAACTAATTAGCGAAACATTTTGATAAGCTTTAGCTGTAGTTTCTCTCTCATTTGCAAGATGATTGCTGAGCTTGATAGTCTCCGCCATAGTATCAGCATCCAGCGAAGTGATAAAGCTTCCGCTTACAGCTAGATTTGAGAAATTTGTTAGCAACCTTACCGTGCCGTCATAAACATCATTGCTAGCAAGAGCTTGTCCTTGAGCATTATTGATTATTATCTCCATTGCATCATCTATCGCATAAAGAATTTGCGTTTCTACATAAAAAGTAATTTGACTAAAGGTCTGATTGTATGTTCCAAGTTCTTTAGCCAGTTCTCGCTCTTCAATAAGAAAATCAGCAAGAGAAACTGCATTATTAAAAATCGAATTTATAAATGTCTTTGCTTGTGCTTCATAAGTTATATAATAACTATTATATACGCTGACATTTGAAGAGTTGTCTGCAATTATCATATTTTCAGACGCTCGGTCGATACTTACTAAGATTGAGTTGAGTTCGTCAAGCGAGTTGTTTAATGAAGAAAAGTTATACCCAGTAAGTCCCGAAAGATAGGTATAATATTTGTCAATATAGTTAAGCCCGTATGCGACGAAAAAAATTATATATCTGTTACCTTCTGTCTTCACACCCGCAAGATTTTTTGTATAAAAATTGTTAAGACAAAATTTGCTTTCAACCCCTCCATAAGAAGTAGCATCTTCTTTAAAAAGGCTGGAGTTAGTCTCCATAGCCTGCAAAGTTTGTTGATAGCCTAAATAAGGATTTTCTGAAGCTGAGTCATCCCCGCAAGCGACTAGTGTTAGCCCTGAAAAGACTACTAGCAAAGAAAGACAGATTACCAAAAATTTACTTTTCATTTACACCTCACATTTTTAGATAAGCGATCACTGAATCTAATACACCAGTAGTGTCGTTTGAAATTTGCGAAAATTCTATCTCTAGACTTGAGTTTATAGATGAAATGACACCTTCAAAATTAGTTTGAAGATAGGTGGAGTAAAAAGAGTCTACCTTTTGGTATTTTTCTTGTAGATAACTATCAAAATAATAACTATAAATATCATCCACATCATTTAAATAGGTGTTTACAAATGAAGAAAATACACTTACTTTGCCAAAAGAGGTATAATCATAATCTGCTGCACTAGTGTCTTGAAGGTTAGTCTCTGTCAGAATAACAAATTCATTTGTTATAACACTAAGAAAGTTATCTACGGTGTTTAATATAGTTGTAGAAGCCAAATTGTTTGACAAGGTCTCTGTAAAACAGCCTTGATAACAATTATTTAAAGCCTCTACGGCACTTGCCATTGACAAAATGTAATCGGTAAAGGACAACCTAAAATCTATCCATAAGCTTTTTAGATGAGTGTCTGAGCCTGTATTTAATGCCACCATTTGCGACATAATAGCATTCATATCTTGTTGGAAATTAACAGCTTCTTCAAGGTTATTTTCAATTTGTTTGTGGTTGCTTTGCAAGGTTCTATTATCCTCTGCTAGTGGCAGATATTCATTATAAAAGTCAAGAATTATATTTATGGTGTTAGCAGTTGTTTCAACGTCATTATATTCAGTCACATAATAACTTAATGTGCTGTTTGAAAGCTTATTACCAATTTGCTCATACTTTTCCTGCTCACTTGTATTTTGCAAAAAAGAGGTTTGGCTTGCTTGCTTTAGCCTTTCTATAGCACCTTGAGTATCTCCAGGAATTACAAGCACTATTACGGTAACAATAATAGCAATTAAAACCAATATTGCTATTGCAATTAGCCATTTCTTTCCCCCGCCCGAGCTTTTTGTCTTTTCTGCTTTTGCCATAACCTCTCCTTTTAATTATCATTATCAAAAACATCTAAATCTATGTTTTCTATAGGTGTTTCTTCAATTTGCCTATAGTCTATATTCGCTTTTGGCATATCAACTTTCTGCCCAATATTGACAAAAGTGGTGTACTCTCCTATCCAGCGAAGCTTAACGGTCCCCGTTCTACCATTTCTATGCTTTGCTATGATAAGTTCAACTGTGCCAGGCTCATCTTCTTGAGGAATATCATTGTATTTTTCAGGATTATACAAAAATAATACTATATCGGCATCTTGTTCTATTGCACCTGAATCTCTCAGGTCAGAAAGCATTGGTCTATGCCCATTTTCAGTTCTGCTCTCAACACTTCTTGAAAGCTGAGATAATACTATGATTGGCACATTTAACTCTTTTGCGGTAATCTTTAAATTTCTTGAAATCTCACTTACCTCATTGACTCTATTTTCATTTCTTCTTGAGCCACCTGAAGACATTAGCTGAATATAATCAATCATAATTAAATCAACATTTTGCTTTGACTTAAGACGTCTGCATTTTGTAAGCACATCTGAAGGTGTGGTCAGCGAAGAGTCATCTATATAAAGATTGCTCTGCTCAAGCTTTTTGGTTGCAGTCCAAATTCTCTTCCACTCTTCTTCTGTCATAGAACCATTTAAGGCTTTGCTCATACTAACCCTAGCAAGTGAGCAAACCGCTCTTTGCATAAGCTGTTCTTTGCTCATTTCAAGCGAAAATACAGCACAGGTTTTGCCTTCTTCTACCGCAGCGTTGACAAGTATATTCATTGAAAAAGAAGTTTTTCCAACGCCTGGACGAGCCGCAAGCAGAATAAGGTCGCTATTATGTAAGCCATTTGTAATCGCATCAAAATCTTTATACCCTGTAGGAATTCCATTTAGCGAGTCAGGATTTTTTGCGATCGTATCAAATTTTTCTAGCACTTTTTTTATTGCGCCATCTGGCTTGCCTACATGTTCAAGAGCTGACCGCTCTTCCTTTTCAGAAATATCATAGATTTCTTTTTCAGCAAATTGTAAAGATGCATCTTTATCTTCATTTTCAAAAGCATCTTCAATTATATGCTGTCCTGCGGAAATAAGTTTTCTCCTAATAGAGTCAGCTTTTACAATATCACAATAGTATTTAAAGTTGACAGCCGATGGTACAACATTTGTTAAAGCAGTTATGTACTCAATACCACCAACCGAATCAAGCAATTTATCTTTTTCAAGCTGATTTGTTAAAGTAATAAAATCAATCGGCGTAGATTTTAAATAGATTTTTAACATTGTATTGTAAATATTTTTATGCGCTTCGGTATAAAAATCGCTTTCTTTAATCATGCCAAGTATATCGCCTTGAATTTGCACATCGATAAGAATACAGCCAAGTAACGCCTGTTCTGCTTCAATATTATGTGGCAATATTTTGTAATCAGCCATATTCCTTCTCCTTTTGCTTAAGCTTAAGCTTTAGTGCAAATTATTTAGTAAATGGGTCTTTCTTCCCGCTTTTTTCTAACTTTTCTTTTTTCTTTTTATCAATTTTAGCACAAATCAAAGAAAAGAGCAAGTATAAAACAAAGGTAATGCAGATGATTATAAAACCACCCAGCACTGAAGAGATTGATGTATATTTAAAAAGAAGGAAGCATATAAAAACATCGAATATAAAGACAGACAATAAAAAGATTATAAGCCTTTTGGAACTTTTTTTTAAATTTCTGCTTTCCTTCGGATCTAACATAATACCTCCTACCTTTTTTGTGTAATTTTCGGTTATGCTTTACTCTCTTTGTCGTTAACACTTAGCGTTTAATTGTTTAAACTATATTTCTCCTCTTAACATTTTGCCTCGCTCTCTAAGTCTGAGGTTGTGATCAAGAATAATCTTTCTAATTCTAAAGCTTTTTGGGGTAACCTCTAAAATTTCATCATCTCCTAAAAATTCAATAGCGTCTTCAAGGCTCATTTTCTTTGGAGGAATAAGCCTAAGTGCATCATCTGTTCCTGCAGACCTACTGTTAGTCAAATGTTTCTTTTTGCAAACATTTACTACTATGTCATCGCCTTTTGGATTACGCCCTACAACCATACCCGCATAGACAGGCACACCTGCACCAATAAAAAGTTCGCCTCGCTCCTGTGCATTATACAGTCCATAAACAATCGCTTCTCCAGTTTCATGTGCAATAAGCGAGCCATACTCTTTACGCTTAATCTCCCCTTTCCAAGGTTGATACTCAAAGAAAACTGAATTGATTACGCCTTCGCCTCTTGTATCTGTTAAAAGTTCACTTTTAAATCCAAACAACCCTCTTGACGGAATGGTAAACTCCATCTTCATACGATTTCCATGTGGCGTCATTTGAACAAGCTCCCCTTT
Organism: uncultured Bacillota bacterium; assembly: GCA_949296805.1. Classification (GTDB taxonomy): domain Bacteria; phylum Bacillota; class Clostridia; order Christensenellales; family UBA1242; genus Caccovivens. Next base: position 23,763 of record CASFPO010000049.1, read on the forward strand.
TCTAATCCCCATCTTTTGCATAACAACACCGGTGCAATCTTCTGGCACATCAAGATAAAGCCTGTCAATAGGTTCACATTTTACACCATTTATTTCTTTAATTAAAACTTTTGGCATAGAAACTTGAAATTCATATCCATCTCTTCTCATATTTTCTATAAGGATGGATAGATGCATTTCTCCTCGTCCGCAGACTTTGAATTGTTCTGCTGTCTGTCCATCGCTAACTTTAAGTGAAAGGTCTTTGATAGCTTCCTTATACAGTCGGTCTCTTAAGTGCCTGCTTGTAACATATTTGCCCTCTCTTCCAGCAAAAGGGCTGTCATTAACCATAAAAGTCATCTCAACAGAAGGCTCGGCAATTTTAACAAATTCAATAGGCTCTATTTTTTCACTATCACAAATTGTGTCGCCAATTTGCACTCCCTCAAGACCTGCCACACAGACAATCTCGCCTGGCATTGCACTGTCAACCGCCACCTTTTTTAGTCCTTCAAAAACAAAAAGGCTTACAATTTTAGCTTTTACTATATTTTCATCATAATAATTGCATAGACATACACTCTTTCCTACCTTCAAAGTGCCTCTGGCAATTTTTCCGACGGCAAGTTTACCTACATAATCGTTATGCTCGGCAGAAGAGACAAGCATTTGACAATGTCCATTCTCGTCTCCTTCTGGTGCTGGGATATAATCTAATATCTTTTCAAAGAGAGGCGTCATATCCTTACCCATAATATCCTTATTATCAGATGCAACGCCCATTCTTGCTGAAGCAAAAATAAATGGAGAATTTAATTGCTCTTCATTTGCGTCAAGCTCTAAAAATAGTTCCAGTACTTCATCAATAACCTCTGACACTCTTGCATCTTGTCTGTCTATCTTGTTTATTACAACAATAACTTTTAATTTTAAAGCAAGTGCTCTCTCAAGCACAAAGCGAGTTTGTGGCATTGGACCTTCATAGGCATCAACTACCAAAAGAACGCCATCTACCATTTTAAGCACTCTTTCAACCTCTCCACCAAAATCGGCGTGCCCTGGCGTATCAATAATGTTGATTTTTACATCTTTATATTGACAGGAGCAGTTTTTTGAAAGAATTGTAATGCCTCGTTCTCTTTCAAGGGCGTTTGAGTCCATAACTCTATCTTCAATCTGCTGATTTTCTCTAAATACTTGACCTTGTTTTAAAAGCTCATTAACAAGACTTGTCTTGCCGTGGTCTACGTGAGCAATAATGGCAATATTTCTAATTTTATCGTTTATCATAGTTTTATCCTTCTTTAACCTTATAATATTAGCACAAAACCAAACAAATTTCAACTGCTTAGATAGATTTTTAGACCAAAAAAAGAAAGTTATAGTCTACACAATTTGAAACTAGCGGAATAATTAACACTTTAATCAACTTTGGTTAAGGTGTTTTTTATTCTCTTAACCGCCACAAAAACAAATATTTCTGCAGTTGTCAAGGATTGTCGCAAAAGCGACATTTATTTTAACCTTGACAACAAAGAATATTCGTTTACCATAATAAAAAGAGAAGAAAAAAAATAATAAAAAAGCGAAAGTGTGTTATGCTCTGTCAACACTTTCGCTTTTTGCTTTCATTTATTTGGTTGTAGAGTGTGCTTGTCTTCGGTGGAGCGAAGCGAAACCGACTTGTATCAAGACAAGCACACGTTTAAATGCCAAATCGCTTAATTATTGCTGAAATATTCTATAATTGGATTTAAATTATTCTTTTTGTATATAATGTTACATAAATTATCATTTTTTAGTGTTTTTAAAATATCCTTCATTGATTTTTCTTCTATTTCCTGTGAATATATATATTTAATTACATTTGTTATGCTTAACCGCAACATTTCATCTACTTTGGCATAAACTTCAAGTATAGAAATCTTTCTAAACTCAGGATTTTCAAATATTTTGCCTAGGGAAATCACTGCTAAAACATCAACAACCTTTTTCAATTGTTCAACGCAATCATCTGCGATTTTACACCTTCTCTTCCCTTCAAAATCAGGAGGACTTGTTGCAAATGCAATAGTAGGGATATGTAATTCTTTTGCCACCTCACAAACAACTGGTGACGCGCCAGAACCTGTTCCGCCACCAAGACCTGCCACAATAATTAGAAAAGAACAATCTTTTAACGCATCTTTTATTTCTTCACAGTCTTCTTCTGCTGCAATTTTTCCAAATTTGGGTAAGCCACCAGAGCCCAACCCTTTGGTTGTCTTTTTACCAATTTTTACAAACCGACTTGCTTGTTGGAATTGAAAATTCCAACCAACAACCCAATCTGTGTTGATGGCCATATATTCAATATTTGGCGCTTTATTACTTCTCAAATTTTCTGTAATATGTACTCCAGCGTCACCAACGCCTACAATTTTAATTTTAAAATTTTTATTTTGTTCTCCCATTGTTAATTCTCACAAAATATTTATTAAAATTCTTGTTAGCTCGTCTACATACTTATTCTGATTTCCGCATGAAGGGAAGGAAGTATTAAAAGCATTAATATTTTCTGAATAACCACTCTCCAAAATCGCCGCAAAAACTTTTTCCATGCAAGTTTTTTTTACGACAATAATATATTTTGGTGATAAAAGTTTAATTTCGTTTTTCAAATCTGGTATATATTTATTTATAATTTCCTTTTTTTTACTCTTGGAATTAATAAAACCTATGGGTTCTTTGCAAACATCATACAGCCAACATTCCATTTCTTTAAATTTTGCAAGTGAAAAATCAATCCCTACATTTTCAAAAGATTCTTTTGTATATCTGTATAGATTTGAATTCTTATCATAGAAGAAAGTTCCGCCAGATGGTCTACTTTCTCCAACAAACAAAATTTTTGTTTTGCTTGGTTTGAAATCATTTCGTTTCTTTTCAAATTGCTCTGATTCAACAATGTTTTTTAACAATAATGAGCTTTGCTCTGATTCTTTTGCTCTTTTTCTTTCTATTTCTAAATCTAATAATTCAATACTTTCCATTGATATCTCCTTTATATTTTACAAAATGCTTGTAGATTTTAATCAGTCCTTTCAAAATTTGGATACGACTTCATATAACAACCTTTACCTTTGATAGTAACAATCTCACAACCATACTCACGAAGATAGTTTATATTGCGAGCGATTGTTTTTCTATTACACTGTATTCCACAAAATTGACTTATTTGTTTTGCTATTTTTGTTTGATGTAACAAACATTTTTCAGAGCTTCCATATTTCAGTGCATCATAAACGTACAAAATAATAAGTTTTTTTATTTTTGTCATTTTTATTTTACCTCCCTACTAATATTATAACATAAAACATGAGTCAAAAACAAACCATATAAAAAATCTAAACATATTTTAGTTTAGATCTTTTTGCTAGTTTCAAAAGGGTTGACCCATTCTCTAACTTTCTTTTTTTATTTTCTATAACTTTCTTTATTTTTAATGATTTTTGTATTTTCTTTTAAAAACCTTTGCAATTTTTTTGCGCTCATAAAATATATAAAGAACTACCCCTACAATAAAAGTAATAACTACACACAGAATGTACCATAGCCCTATATTAACTTGATAGGTTGTCATACTTATTGTGTTTTCTGCTGTCAACTGGTTGTGATTGACCATCCAAATATGGTGTTTATGTCCTAGGCTATCCGTCAATTTTAAGTCACTATCTGAATGAATTCGCTTTGAAAAGGTAGCATAATCATAAATTAATGTTGGGCTATAACTATTGTCTATTTGAGCATTAAACGACAAGTCCTTTACTGCTTGCAAGTAAATTTGAACGTACCTATCTCCTACATATATGCTTTCATCTTCTCCGACCTGCTGTTTGGCTGAAAAAGGAAAAGTCCCTTGCTGAGTATTTTTGCTTAGCAACACAGCACCATCACTAGCCTCAATCTGTCCGCTATTATGGTAATAATTCCAACTTTGAATACTTGTGAAAAGCATATCAAAGCCAACACTATCCTGCCTCTCGTTATAAGTAACTGCACTTATTATAAGCCCTCTGTTTATTTTAAATTCTTCCACAGGATTTTGCAAATACAAAAGCGTAAAGTTCATCAAAAACTCATAACGAAGCTCTTCAACACCCTCAATAAGCGTTTGTTTAAAGCTTTCAAGGTCTTTTTCCTCGCCAAGCTCAGATATTCTTTGCGAATTAACAGAAAAGTCAAGTGTTTGCATAATCTGTCCGTTTGAAGATATATCAAGTCCTAATAGAATGTAATCGTCAAGCTTAGGCAAGGCAGAGCTATTACACCCAGAAAAACAAAATAAAGAAAACATTATTGTTAACAAAAGCATAAACTTTTTCATAACTATATAATATTCTCTTTATTTTATTTTTAAAACACTGGCTTGTAATTTTTATTGTTGAATAAGTGTTATCTACTTATTGAGGCTGTATATCCATTTTCAACACTCTGAATTCTTAAGTAATATCCATCGCCACAGCTGATTGTAGTTGCAGTTATAGGAGCTGTGCTAATGACCGTTGCAGTTCCCGAGCCAACTGACGCATAGTTTGTACCAAGGTCAGCCGAAGGTGGCACAGGAGTTGTCACTACAAGAGCGTTGCCAGCGGTATCTACAAGATAGTTGATGGTTCCAGAAGAAAGCGAGTATACAATTCCAGCAAAGTATTGAGCTATGCTTGCAATTTCTGGCTTTGTAAATGTTCCATTATTGTAGCAATAGCTAAGGCTTCCGTTTGAGCTTATTGTTGCCACACCAGTAAAGTACACCGCACATCCAACAGTTGAGGTCAAAGTGAAGTTACCTTCATTGCCAACCTTATTGAGCGTTGAATTGTTGACAATTACAATTCCGCTTGCATAAACGTTGATATTGCTTTGTCTTACTTGAAGAGCAACATCTCCATAATTAAAGCAATTTTCGATCAATCCGTTATAGCCATCTCTACTAGAGTTTACTAATGCAATTCCACCATAGACAAAATTGATGTTTACCTGTGGCATATTATATGAAAGGTCAGCATAATTATTGCAATTTGTTATCTGCCCATAATTAATACTTACTATTCCACCCACAAAGATGTCATTTGAGTAACCAGTGCCCTGCAGACTTGTTATAGTCATTGTGCGAGTAGTCACATTGTCAATTTGTCCATAGTTATAAAGTGCTAGCGGGCTTATTAGCACGTCACTACCATCAAGCGAGGTAATGTTAAGCTCCATATTCAACTCCAAATCCTTCACTGTTGCACTTGGAGACAAACTTTCAAACAAAGCAAAATATTTAGTAAAGTAAAGACCGCTAAGTCCTGGCACTGAAGTAGAATAAGTTTCATTCATGGCTATAAGATCGCTGATTTGCAAAGTTATACTATAGCCATCTCCATCAAGCGAGCCATAGAATTGACTAATAAACAAAGCGTCATCTACAATAAGTCTATCTTGTTCTAATATAATATCTGACGTTAAGATAAAATAGAAAGCTTGTTGTAGCCTATTTCTACGTGCAATATTGTAAAAATCCTCAGCATCAGCAATTCTGTAAGGATCACTTTCGCTTCCATTTCCTCCCGAGAATAGATCAAACTCAATTCCGCCCTCAGGCATATTGAATTGAATGGAATCACTATACAGATACAATGTTTCAGCGGTTATTTGAGCAGTTCTGCGAGCTTTTAATGAGAAGGAAGTGATCATACCTCTTTCTTGAGGCATATAGAAATTGTCTGTTGTGCTTGTAGTTATTGTATAAAGATTGTCTGTTGTAACCTCAATATAATACTCAAAATCATTTATATTGTTGCCGTTATTCCACTCCCATGCAAACATATAGTTTTCGCTATCCCAAATTATATCAACAAGAGCCTCTCCATTTTCCGAAATCATAGTATTTGCAATGTTAAAATGCAGTGTGTCACTATAGAGGATTAAAAGTCTATTAACTGTACTAGCCTCCTGTCCATCTCGCACTTGAATTCTAAGCTCTGTCATATCATTTGTAATCGTAAAGGTCTTTGAAGAACTATTTCTATCTAGAAGTGTAGTGAATGTACCTGCCCCCGTAGTATACTCGATAGCAATTTCATAGAAGGAATTATCTCCTGCTATGGTCACATATCTAAAGTAACTACTAAAGTCAAGAATTGTTTGTTCTCCATTTAAAGTTATTTGATAGTTACCGTCAAGAGAGGTCATTTTATAGACTGAGTTAATTTCAAGCGATTTTGAAATCAATCCATTTTCAGTATAGATTTGAACAGTTATATTAAATGGATTAATATTGTTTAACTGTCCTTCATCTAAAGTAAACGCAACTAGCACATAACCTGCAGTGTAGGAAGATGAGCTTACGCTATACTCATGACTTCCAGTAAGTTCTATCGATTGTGTCCTGCCATTTTGAATATAATTTGCTCTTATTAAAGTTCTTGAGCTTGCACTTTGATTGTTCTCATCAGTTATAACTTCTCCACCATAGCTTGCGGTTGAAATATAATAGATGATTTTTCCTTCAGCCACGCCGTTATTGTTTATGTTCTCATTTGGACTTAAGATTGGCGCCGATGTCCTTGTAATAGGCTGATTGCTTGAACCAAGTTGCAAGGAAGCTCCCCTTAAAATATGAGTAGTCTGGTCGCTGTAATAGACACTATCTGCTATCAAATAGCTTTCGTTTTCAAGCGTTGTAATACTTCTAACATCATCACTTGCTTGACCTGCTAACGCAACAACTTCCACTGAATAATAGTCATAATCTTGACTGATATGATCTGCACTGAGGAAATTGTTTACAGTGTAATAAATTTCTCTATCTATATAGCTATATGAAGTATCTAATTCATTTTCGCCAATCACTTGATTATAATAATTTACGGTCACTTGATAGAGGATACTGCCTTGCTCAATATTGTCAGGATTTTGCACAATATCCCATTTGATATTACCTTGATCTATATATGGCAAGCCATCAATAATATTTAGCATTCTTGCTGAAATCTGAGATTCCTCCGATGAGAAAAGCATTGTTGCAGACGTCAGTCCTGTATTTTCGTTTTCAACATAGAAAGTCCAAATATAGTCCGCTCCGTGGCTAGTCTGCCCTATACTTTCACTTGCTACAATTTGTCCGCTATTTCCTAACAAATAGGTAAAGAAAGTATCGGCAATAAGCTCAGATGGATAGGAAATCTCTCCACTCTCCACATCAATAGAACCGACTCTGTAGGTTATAAAACTGTTAGCTCCTCTTCTAAGGATGTTTTCATAATAATAGCCATCTCCCTGTTGTCTAGATATGTTATTTGCTAGCAAGTAATGCAAGGATTGATCTTGAGTATAATTAAAATCTGCATTATTATAAGTTATATATAAATTATTATCAGATGTGGATAAGGCAGGCTGATTTAGTTTGTATAAATTTTCTATTGCATAGGTCTTACTTTCCACATTTATTGTATTATATGATATCGAGCCATTCACTGAAAGAACAATATATTCATAAGCTCCTACTCTTGGTAAATCTATGTAAGCAATACCATTGTTGATTTGAATTGTCCTTTGAGCAACGCCAGAGCCAACTGCCAAATATCTCATTAAGATATAATTATTGTCATTTAAAGACGTAGTTACTAGCATCTGCCCATTTTGGAAAGATACACTATCTGCTGGCAAGTCAAGGTACCTTAAATTAAATACCGCACTCTTTCCATTTGGAACATACCCATCATCTTCTGAAAGAGCATAGATATCAACTCTCATTAAAGTATTTACATCAATTGGCTCAACATTTAGGCTATCATACGCCAAACGTAAAGCGGTTAGATTAATTTTAAACCCAGGAACTTCTGCAGTGCTTGACTGGTCACTTACGACACCCTCTAAGAAATTGCTATTACTGTCATAAATTTCCCAACCAGTGCCATCTGAGTAAACTAAATCAAATCTAAGGGTTTTATCTGTATAAATTGTGCCATTTATTACCGTGTAGTTAAATCGCATTATCATCGCATAATGAGTAACATATTGATAGCTATAACTTGCTCCCCCATTATTTATATAAGTTTGAGCATTGCCCAACGTTGCAAAATAATTATTGTGATCGCCTTCTACTTCAGACGAAAGACTAAGGGACGGACTTGCGGTAACATATATTGTAGTTGAGCTGGATATATCAGAGTCAATATATCTTCGCAGTGAACCTTTGTGATATACCGAAAGAGCATATTTTCCAGATGGTATAATATTTCCAAAATCGTCAAAGAGCAAACTATCGCCAGAGATACCTTTGTTTGACTCGCTCAAAGTTTGAACCATATTTTTAAAATATGTAGCATTTGAAGTCGAAAGATTTTGAATAGTGCTAGCATAAGCCTCTAGTAAATCAAAATAGGATGCCTGTGGCTGAGTAAGTACTGTGCTGTTGTTATTTATAACTATATCTGGCAATAATTGATAGCCATAGATTGTAACTTCATAGTAGGTGTTGGTCTCAGCCCCTGTTCCACTATCAAGAGCGGTAAAACGCAAAGTTAACGTTTGCTGTTCTATAGTTGAAGTGTGGAAGTAGAATGGAGAGGTATATATAACGTCGCCCATTAAATTATACAAAAGCTCGTCGTGAGTAGTATTTGCAAAGTAATCTGAAATAGTTTGCATAAATTGAGTATTTGCAAAAGCTCCCCTTTCAAACACTATCTTTCCATTTTCCACATCAAGAGGAAGAGGTTGAGTATATTTGAGTGCCTGAGTTTGATTTTCTGTCTCCTCTGAAGCAATAACTTGTAATGAGGATGAAACAGCTTTCACAGTTATGTTATAGGTCTTACCTGGAGTTAAGTTTGCCTGTCTTAAGTCAAAAGCTGAAGCATATGAAAGCAAACTATATGACTGCGAATCATTAATCTCAGCAGAAGTAAATGTAATATAATATGCGGTAGGAGTGTATTGGTTAAGCCCTATCATACTTTGCTCAGCACTCCATTGCCATATTAAATTGTTGCCATCAATTTGTAGGTAATTTGAAGTTGTTGTATCGTCATTGACCTTATTGAGTTTTAGCAGTTCATAACTTTGCAGTGAATATTGGTTAAACACTTCTCCTCTGCCAACTCGGGCTATTTCAATATAGAATCTGCCATACTGATATTCTGCTAATAGATCGTTTATGCTAACTGCATAGCACTCTGTTTGAGTCACATTTGTCAGTGATGCATCATAAGTCTTTGAAAAATAACTTGTTCCATCATTATTATTTACGCACCAATAGCCTCGCAACTCCTCTGCTGAAAAGAAAGTATTTCCCTGAAATAGATAAGCCTGCTGACTGTCATCATAAAGATTAATTTTCATCACAACGCCTAAAGTGTCATCTTCAGCTGGTATATCAAATAAGAAATAATCGTGAGCCATATCTGCTCTTGTTCTATTTGGTGTGCTGTCGATTGTGTAGTCAAAGGCGAATGGAACAAAATCTGACCTTATGCAACCTTCTTTAGTAACCGCCACCTCAAACTCATATCTTGCTTCCAATAAAGGCAAATATTGTCCTATGGAACTTAAAAGGTCTATAAGTAGCATTGTAAAGTTTGAAGTACTACCTTCCTCACTTGGCGAAGCACTAATTCTATATTCTCTGCCCAAATAATCTACTTTAAATATAAATAGCAAGTCGGTAAAATTGTCAGGGTATAAGGATATTTCTACTCTACCATTATCAGCTATATCAATTTCTCTTATACCTTGAAGTTTCGTGCCTGTTATAGATAAAAGATTGCTAGAAGGTAAAATTGTTCTGTTTTCATCATAGGCAATAACACTGATAGTGTAATAGCCATATCTATCTTGAAGTAAGCCTTCTTGCATAAGGTCTATGACCTTATTGTCCTCTCCTTGATATATAAGTTTCTCGCTAACAAGACGATCGTTGATTGAAATTTCAATTAAATATGAACTTGTTTGCTGGCTAGTTATAGTTAGTACGCCGTCTTGAGAAACAGAAATATCTTCTACAGTTAAATAACGATTGATTGTTATTTCGTTTGATTGAGAGGTTATATATCCAGTGCAATGCACTTTTATCGAGATATCACTACTGCCCTTGCCTAGTAAATTTTTGTTAAGTCGAAGATTATACTGCCCATCTATATTGCTTATGCTATAATCAGCTGAACTTGAAGTTATAAAGATGTTGCTCTGCTCGTTATTATTTGTTATGCTAACTTCAAAATATACGCCACTAAAAGTAGACCATCTGTCGTCAAAGGTTATTAAAAGATAACTATTGAGCTTATTTTCCATTTCAGTAGTATATGCATCGTTGTCATTTACGATATAGCTAATTTCTCCTACAGGAAGAAGCTTTTGAGTTTGCTGAAGTTGTCCTGTCTTTTCTCCATAATAGCCTTTAGCTAAGCCATTTGCAAGAGTTAAGGTATATGCCTGGTCTACCTTTGCCTCCACTGTAATTGACACGTCTCCTTCAAGTACAGCCTCTATCTTTGCTTCAATATCCTGAATGTCATAAGAGGTATCAGTGGTTGTAATCAAATAAGTGCTCTCTCCGTTTGCTACCGTTAAATAATAGGTAACCGGATAAATATTGTTGCCTATAAAATCGCTAGCAATATTATTCCAAGATATAATATCTCCAGCAAGAGCTACGTTAAATGCCATACTATCTAAATCGACAAGTTCAAAGGTTGTAATGGCAGAATCAAAGTAGAACTGTGTTTGGCTATTATTTTGAGCCAAAACTTGAAAAGTAAAGCTGGTTGTAGCAAAGTTTGAAAGAAGGAAGCTCCCATTTTGGCTAGCTGATGTATAATTAACATTTTCGCTACTGTTATTTACTAACACACCTTCTGTATTTGTTATATCAGAGCTAAGAGTAAAGGAAACTACCGCCTCTCCGTCTGCATTATTTGAGACACTTATTGACTGAATAGATGCTAGTTGCTTAATTTTTATAACATTTGAATTTTCTGAAGTTAAATAATTTACATTTTTGCTTTTTACATATACTTGTTGATTGTCGGTAAAATCAAATTCACTTAAATTAGAAAGTGCTATTGAAGTAGCAGTATAATCTTCTTTAGCAAGAATATCTCCGATATAAAGATCATAAGTTGTGCCTTGTGCTACATCATTCCAGCTAATAACTAAGGTATCTGGATTAAAAGTAACCGTTGGGGCTCCAAGTTTATAAAGCGTAAGGCTTGTCTGTCCAGAAATCGTTGTGCCATCGGCTGAAGGTAGTATATATATCCCATCTGCAAAGGAATTTTTAAATGCACTTAACCTAACCTCTATACTCTCCGCTTGGCTGTATGCCCCATTAAAGAAGTCATCGCTAAGGCATAAATTATTTATATATGTTTGCAAATCAAGGTTAAGCTGATTGGTGTTGATGTATCTTCTAAAATACCCATCTCCATTAGTTTGATGTTTTGTTATTAAGGTTAAGTAATAGCCTTCCACATTGACATCAGCGTTATTCCAACTTAACAGACCATCGTTATAATTTATGTTTGTCGGAACAGCCAGTCGCTTAAAATCAACATCTCGTTGAAGTCCATCAATATAGTAATTGTTGCCTTGTCTTTGTCCTGCCTTGAAATAGAACGAAAGGGTAAATTCATTATCATATACAGATTGGTCAATAATATTGATGCTTTGCTCATTGTTTAAATTGACAACTTCGCCTTCTAGCATAATTACTGGGTAACTGGCATTTTCAATCATTGTAACCGCAAATTCCTCTGCCGATTTTAATCCGTAGCTGTCAGTCCTTTCAGTAACTGTAAACTCTGGCTGAGGCAATCTTGTCACGGTCAAAGCAAAAGGCAGGGAATCTGTATGCAAGTTTCCATCCTCGCTTTGCCCAACATTTGCTATAACTTCAATTTCATAGGTGTCTGCTTGAGTAAATTCATTTTCAATCTGATAGACTGCTTGTCTGCTTTCGCCATTATAATATATAGATTTTTCAAGAGCTCCATCTATGTACACATCAAAGCCACCCGCATACTGTGGACAATCTATAATTAATTGATAGCCACCCACATCTGTAAACGTCACGGTAGGCATCTCAATTTGTTCATAGACCAAGAACTTATCTTCAAAATAATTGCTATCACTATAAAAATCACTATCAAGATAAAGGTTGTCATTTATTGAGACCGACCTAATTCTTATTATATAATAACCAAATTCAAGAGCCTCAAGCGTTTGTCCCTCACTCGTTCCTCCGCTAAGTATTGGTGTCGGGTTTGTAATAACATAATCTTGATCTGCTTGATAAATATCATAATAATACATTGCGTATTCATTATTTAAAGTGTTCCAAGAATAGTAGCCATTCGTTTGCTCTTCAGCTTTGGTCACAAGTTCAAGCAGTGAAAGAGTTTTTTCAATGGACACAAGAGGTGCAACCTCAGTTTCGTTCTCAACTCTTCCTGCCTCTATTTTTATAATATATTTATTGTCTAGTGGAGCAAACTCATGTAAATTTGTAATGCTTAAGTTTACAAAGCCTAAGTTTGAACTTACAACAGTATCCTCTACCAATACACCGTTTATATAAAGATTATAATAATTTGCATCAAATACTTGATTAAAGGTAAAAGTAGAAAGGTAGTTATCTTTATTATAACGATGAGTCACTTCTTCAATTTCGTTAAGTATTTTAAAATCAAAAGTATAACTATCAGAAGATATAATATTTTGAGTGCTACGAGTGCCATCCGTAAAGGCTACAATCTCTCCATTTGACAGTGTTGGAATAGCCTTAATTGCAAAGGTGTAATCTCCAACTGTTAAGTCTGAAAGGTCTATTTCGTAACGATCGCCTTCTATAATAAGACTTTCCTTTCCATAAGTCACAAGGTATCTGTTGTTGTAGCTATCCTCTGCAAAGACAATCTCAGCAGTATTGCCAGTAAAGGTTATATCAACAATAGGAATGGAAAGTTTAGCAATATACTCCATATCTGTTGATTTGCTGTTTAAGTATAACTTATCTCCACTTCCACCAACTGAGATAACCTCCATACTATACAGTCCGCTCTCAAGCCCTTCAAGGAATATTGTATTTTCCTGTCCCTTTTCTATTGTTTGATATTGATATGTTTCCTGTGCAATATTTTGAAGGTAGGCTAAGTAACTACTTGCATTTTCAATTTCACTAAAAGTTAAATGGCTATCTTCTTCACTAACATACGTTATCTCAGTACAAGCTAATTTTTCAATTGAAAGTAAAGAAGCTGAAGAAAGTTTTTTACCGTTTTTATCTTTTGCAATCACTCGAGCTTCAACGCTTTGCCCATTAGCTACATTAACAAAGTCATACTCAAAGTAGTCAAGCCCTAGTTGATTTTGCTCAAGATCAGAATATACCTTTAATCCATCAAGATATACATCATAAAGAGCATCTGTTTTTGCAGTCCAGCTTATTGTAGCCCGCTCATCACGGATAAGTTGTTTATTTTCAATAGATACATTTTCAAGAAGTCCCATCACGCCATAGTTGACAATATAACCTTGACTTTCTTGAGAATTGTCTATATATTCTCCCTCGCCCATTGCCGTGAGTTTTACATAGTAAGAGCCTTCCTCTTCCAGCTGAAAACTATTGCCATTTATTGTTTTTTCATCAAACACTAAATCGCTTTCTACTATAGTTTCAAGCCCTGTAATATTTGCTATTTTTAAAATATAATTTTGTGCATAGATAGTATTCCCATCAGTAAACGTGCCATCAGTAAAGGTGTAGGAATAATCCCAGGACATAAGTCCATTTTCATCACAGGTAGGTTGCAACGGCGTTGAAAACTGATATTTCACTATCACATCTGTTTTAGCAAACACCCTGTCATTGTATTTTGCAAAAATTATACTTTTGCCCGAGCTAAGAGCCAAAAATCCATCTTCTTGCTTTTGCAAAACTTCGGAGTTAGAGGAGACAAACTCTATATCACTAATATTTGCTCCTTTAATTATTGTAAGTTCGTCATAAAAATCTTTTGTATCTCCAATTGATACAGTATACTCAGACCTTTTAAATTCTCCGCTTACACTTGGACTACTACTGCATGCAGATAGCATAATGGCAGAAGTAAATAAAAGTGTAAAAAGTGCCAATAATTTTTTCATATCCCTACCCTTAGTATTTTCATAATAACACTTTTTTAGTCTTATAAGCAAATGTTTTGTCAAATTTTGAGGGAAAATAAATTAAATTAATAAATAATATATATTATTTTTAAAGAAATAGGTTGTTTTTTAAACCCAAAAAATAATTTAAAAAATTTAAAATAATTATTAATTTATTAAAAAATTAATAAAAAATTAAAAAAAATCAAAAAAATATTAAAAATTAGATAAATATTAAAAAAATTAATTATTTTTAATCATTAGACCTTATTTATTTTTTCCATATTATTTATCTTTTATATTTTGGAGCAAATACTATATGATATTTGCAATTATACTTTGTATGTGCTAAACTACGTATGCCAAAATTCATAGACAAAAACTTCCTATGTTTTTAGTTAAAGTGACAAAACTTCAACTACATTTTAACATAGGAGGTTTTTGTTAATCTTTGCTGTAAGCTTTTTGATGTCATAGGCAGTGGTTGTGGTTTTCTTATACCAACAAAAAATCATATAGGTAACCCTATATGATTCTTGTCGCAGATTTTTTCCTCTAACTTAGCTTAGATTAAGCGTTAGCAAGAGCTAAAGTAGCTGTCCAAGCAGCAGAAGAAACACTAAGGTTTTCATCATCAATAGTGAAGGTCATAACATATACTACATCTTCGCCAGGAGCAACTGTTGTTCCTGAAGTAGCTACACCAGCTGTGATAGGTTCGCTATCCTCAGTTGTAGCACAAGCCAAGTTTGAAGTTAAAGCTGCTGGAGCTGTGAAAGTAGAAGTTAAGCTACGAGCAGTATCAGCGTTATGTACAGTTACAGTAACAGTGATTGTTCTTGCATCGTCAAATGTCCAATCCTTACCATTCCAAGTTTCAGTATCGGAACCTTGTTCAGCGTTAAATGTGAAAGTTTTATCATCATCAGTATCAGTAGAACCTGTAGTTCCTTCTACATTGATTGCAACAGTAGCATTAACGTCTGATGCAGTAAATGAAATTTGACCTCCCATATTGACATTGCTATCTTCAGAGTCGCTTGCTGGCGTTTCTATTACAGCTATAACCTTACCAAGAATGTTCTCTGCTGTCACATACCATGCATCAACATAACTATTGCTATCGCCTTTCGTGATATATCTCGTCTGTCCTTCAACCTCGTTAATCTCTACTATTCTGTGACAGGTATAGGATGAACTTTCGTCATAAGAAAATACTATTATATCATCAACCCGCAACTCTTGATAATCGCTTGTTGTAATAACCGACTGACCTACTGCTAATGCCGGTTCCATAGAGCCTGACTTTACCACATAAAGCCCGTACTCATCTTTAACTACCCACTTTGCATATAAATCAACTTGACTTTCACGTCCTTTAGGTATTGTAGTAATTTGAGTTTCAAATTTGCTGTCAGTAAACCAGCCATCAAACTTTAAGTACTCGTTTGGCGAAGTTGGTTCAGAAAGTACAAATTCTTGTCCGCTAGGCAGACTATCTACATTATTTGGCGAGTTTACCCCTCCATCTAAGTTGTAATTGATTGTCCTTAAAATGCTTGGCTCAAATTTAGCATATAAAGATAACTCAACCGTCAATTGTTGTTTAATAAAATCGGTTTCCTCAAACACAAACTCAAAAGTCTGATCATCATAATACCAACCGGCAAAATCATAACCATCTTTAACAGGCTCGTCGGGCAGAGTAATCCTTTCAAAGCCGTCTGTCTCAACACTTTCGTAGGTTTGGGCGTCTACTATAAAGTTAATCTTGCCAGTATTTACACTTCCACATCCTATTAGTATAATTGAATAAGCAAATAACATAACAAACATTAAACTTATTAAAATAACTTTTTGATTAACAACTTTTTTCATATTCAAACCTCATTAAGATTATAGCCTTTAGTCGTAAATATGTCAATAAAATTTTTTGATGTAACTATCTGAGTTATACAAAGCTTATATAGCAAAAATCTCTTGATAAAATTTTTTGCTTGACAGAAAGATCGCCTAGCCACAATGGGCAATTAATTGTTGGCATGACAATAATAAACTTTGATCGCAAAACAAATGGTCTTTTAACCTTTCTATTTTTAATTCTAAGCAAATAATTTTTATGCAAAACATAAAAAGCAGATACCCTTATCTGCTTTTTAATACTGGCTCCCCACAAATCTTTGACCCAATAAAAATACTTGAAATTACTAAATTTGCAAAGTTAAATCGTGGCAAGTATATTGCACAAAAATATAAAAGTCAAGAAATTCTCACAAAACAACAAAAACTTTGGGGCATTTTTACAATTCGCTATGTTTATGATAAAAGAAAATTTTGTGAATTGAGATTTGTAAAGCACTCTTCTTATGAAAAGGCGGTGCAATATGACTAGACAACAATATATTTGGAGACAGCAAGAAAAACACAAAGAATATGAAAACATAAACGCATTGGTTCACCAAATGGTAAAGTTAAGTGGATTTGTGTTAGAGCCTATCATTTTAGGTGAAGTCTTTTTTAGATATTTACAACAACAAAAAGCAAGTGATAAGAATAAACAGACGGCACGCAATATGTCAAAAGTTTTTTCTATACTCTGTCAATATAACTTTATCAATGGAAAACTTTATTACAATGAAAATGGTTTTTCAGTTTCTCCAAGTGTTTGGCAAAAACATTGTATAGGTAGGGACGCACTTGATACAAGCATAAAAAAACTTAAAGCTATGAATTTGATTGATTTTGATAACTCTTGCTATTACGGCAAAAAAGAAAGACGAAAAAGATTTTACACAGTCAATAGAAACGGACTTGAATATCTTTTACACCAAGCAGAGAAAATCAAAGGCGAAGAACACGAGCAAGATTTACAACTTTACGAAGATTTTTTAGACTACACAAATCGCAAAGACTTTGACACTGCTTACCAAGAAGAACAAGCATTCAAAGAATATAAAGCACAAAGAAAATGCGGTGCTATCAAAGTTGCACCAAAAGAAATAAAAAGTTTTCAAAAAAATTTAGAGAATTTAGAAGAAATCATATAGTTGCCGAAATGAATCCCGTATACTTTAATACTAAAGGGTACGATTGCTTGATGAAAGCCGAAGAAAAGAAGTTGAAAAGTTGTAAAAGAAATTAGTTGAAGAATAGAGAAAGTCAGCCACCCCGCAGGTTTTGGGTGGTTTTTTCTATATGTTATCTATATGGTGTCTATATATTGTGGGTATATAGTTTTATCAATTTTAACTCCCAAAATACATACAAAACACAAAGTTTTATCCTTTTATACATAAGTGTATGCAACTATTGCCGTTATACAGATTTTATAAGTTTTACGAAATGCTTGTAAATTTTTTCATTTTGTGCTATCATAAAGTTGCGACACAATTGAATAGTTTTACCCAAAGAGTGAAAGATTTTTTTGCTATTCATACAAATGCTTCCACACCCTTTGGGTTCAATTGTGTCGCAGCAATTGGAAGGTTTGTTTTTGGATAGACTGTGCCTTCCGTTTGGGAGGCACTTTTATTTTATGGAAAAGAAAGGTTTTGTTTATATTTTAACCAACCCTTGTTTCAAAGAAAATTGGGTAAAGATTGGACAAACAGACAATTTAGATAGAAGAATTTGGGAACTTTCTCAAGCAACAGGAATTCCCTTGCCTTTTGAAATGTATGCAGTATTAAAAACTACTAAATATAAACAAGCAGAATATATGATACATAGACTTATTGGTAAACTTGCACCCGATAAACGCATAAACCCAAAACGAGAATTTTTCAACATTGAACCAGAAGATGCGGTTTCAATTATGAAAGATATTGCAAGCCTTATTGATGACGCTGAAATTATTTACAATGAAAAAATAACTATTGAAAAAACATCAAAACAACACGGAAAGAAAGCCCCACCAAAAACATTTTATAGTATGGGCATAAAAAATGGAGACATAATAGAATTTACACTTGACCCACAATATAAGGCAACGGTGTGTGGAGAGCGAACTGTAATGTTTGAAAACAAAGAATACTTTTTAACCCCACTTGGAATTATACTCTTGCAAAGAGTTGGACATAGCGAAGAACAAGCAAGGCAACTTGGAAGCGGTTTTGGAGTTTTCAAATTTGATAATCAAGACAACAACCTTTATGACCGTTGGGAAAGGTTAAACGGAAATAAATATTAAGCAATTTACCGCCTGCCCTCGTTGTTTATCGATTGCTTTCTTGTTTTATCTCAACTCAATAAAATATACCACAAAGAGAAAAAGACACTGCCAAGCAAAGATTTAAGAAAACAAAAAAGTTTAGGTTGCAAGGCTTTACAGCCGTATTTTGCTTTAATATAATCAAACTAAATTAAAAGGAGAAAAGTTTATGAAATGGATAAAATGGCTTAATCTCGCTCAAACAATTTTACTAGTTATTGTTGGCATTTTACTTGTTAATTTTAAGACTATCACAGAAGCGGGAATGATAGTATTTGAAATATTCGTTATATTATCTCTTGTTTTGTCTATTGTAATGCTTGTTATGCACTTTAAGAAAAACAAAAAGCAAAAGAAAGAAGAAAAACCGAGCGAAGAAAAATAGATTACACTAAACCCACTATTTATATATTATAGTGTGCGGGAAACCACACATATTTTGAAAAGTTTAGGTCAAATCTCTTTACATTGCTCAATGCCTATTCTATACTTTATTGTGGGGAACAAAAGATATTTCAAAATTTTTTTAGAAAAAGTATTGACTTACGATAAAGTATGTGATAATATACTGGCATACGCTTGTGGAACAAAATGTAAAAAACATTTTGGATACCGCTTTATGACAGGTTTTATTATAAAGGCATCGTTAAAACCAAAAAATTGGTTTTTGCGGTGTCTTTTTTGTTTCTCCGCAAAGACTTAAAAGGAGGTTAAAGTGAAAAGAAAAACACAAGTTATTATTATTGAAAATCACAATCACAAAGAAATTGGAATTCCATTTTATCAATTTATTTTAAAAACATTACAAAATCAAAAAGGAGAAACAAAAAATGAAGAAAAATAGAATATTAAACGATAAACAAAAATATGTTGTGGGTTATTGCCGTTTTAGTAGTGATAATCAAGGAATAGAAAGCATAGAAGGACAACAAAAGGAAATTTTAAGATATGTAGAGAATAATGGTTTGATACTTTTAAAATGGTATGTTGATGAAGCAAAAACAGGAACATCAGCAAATAGGAAATCATTTTTACAAATGATTGAAGATGGTAAAAAACAAGAATTTGGACAAGTCCTTGTTTATCAATTAGATAGATTTGCAAGAGATGAAGAAGATAAGGTTATCCATTTTGTAAGTTTAAGAAAAAATGGTATTAAAGTAGTTTCTGTAACTGAACATTTTGACGACACGCCAGAAGGAAAGCTAATGGAAGCAGTTGTGAGTGGTATCGCCGCATATTATTCAAGAGATTTGGCGAGAAAGACACTGCGAGGTATGAAACTTAATGCTGAAAAAGGATTTAGTAATGGTGGCACAACTCCATATGGTTATAAACTTGTCCCAAGACTTGACGAAAACAATAAACCTATGTTCCACAAAAAAGGTCACGCGTTACACAATATAGCAATCAACCCAGAACAAGCAGAAGCAGTTAAAATTATGTTTGATATGACAATAAAAGGTTATACAAGGCACGAAATTATAGAGCAACTAACCAAACAAGGTTTTAGAAAAGAAAACGGCGAAAAGATAACAGGAACTTTTATTGACCATATATTAAGAAATGAAAGATATACGGGTGAATATTGGTATTACTATAACAAAAAGAACATAAATTTTAACCCAGAAAGTGATGATTATAGAATTCGTATCACAAAAGGTTTTGACCCTATTATTTCAAAAGAAGATTTTAATACTGTTCAAAAAATCTTGGAAACAAGAAGACACAAAACACCAACAAATGCACAAGAAGATTACTTATTAACTGGCAAAATTATATGTGGAGAATGTGGTTCAAATTATAACGGAATGCGATGTAAAAGACACGGAAGACCCTATGTTTATTATCAATGCACTGACCAACATAGTTATAAAAACGGACAAAAAAGAGAAAAATATTGCCATAATAACACAATTCGTAGAGATGAGATTGAAAAACTTGTTATAGATAAAATTAAAGAAATTGTCTTTACTGATAATCTAGTTGAACAAGTTTTAGATAACTATAACAAATTTGCCATTGAAGAAAGTAAAAATAATTCTATGATTGAAATGCTTGAAAACAAAATAAAAGACTATGATAATCAAATGAAAAACATTACTAATGCTATCGGTCAAAATACTGCAAGTTATTCAATACAAGTGCTACTTGATAGATTACACGAACTTGAACAAAATAAAAAACAAACAACAGAATTACTTGAAAAAGAAACGATTGGAAATAATTCTTTAACCACAACCGTAAAAGAAATATTAAAAGTTTATCAGAAAGCTCAAAAAATTCTTGATGGAGATGATATTCCAGCAAAACGAGCTATTATAAACAACTTTCTTAATAAAGTAGTTGTCAAACAGGATACAGTTGAAGTTTACCTTAATTTATTGCCTTTAACTTGCTCTGCTTTCCTTGATATTGACATATTAAAAAATAACTTATTTATGGGAGATTTAAGTGTTGGAGATTGGGATTTTGCTGAATACCCAGATTACCCAATTACAACATTAAAACAATATAGGGAGTATAAAGAAAAACCCAGCACAAGATTTATTCCATCTTTTACTGGGCTAAATACAATTGGCTCCCCAGGTAGGATTCGAACCTACGGCCTATCGGTTAACAGCCGAGCGCTCCACCACTGAGCTACTGGGGAATATTGAATAATTACCCTTCTCCTACCCCCTACACTTTCAGTCTTTTACCAATCTTTTTATGAGGGAAATATGAGGCAAACATTCCATAAAGGAATGATTGCTCTATTATAATATCAAATAATTTTTTCTTTGTCAACAATTTTTTTAAATTTTTCCAGATTTCTTTTTGATAATATTTTATGCTTTTTTATGATATAAATACCTAGTCGCGTTTACCCCATTGTTTATCTTTTCTTGCCTTTGTCTTCACTTAAATTTGCTTGCCTCTTTATTATTGCGGTATTGCTTCCATCATTGACTTTCCTTAAATTTCAAAACACCTTATTGTTATGTTTTGCAAACTTTTATACGCCTAACATCATATTTCTAACTCGCTACACAATTTATCCATTATTTTGTTGTGTGTCTCTGTGTTTTGCCTCTGTCCTAAATCAAGACCTCGGAAGTATGGAATAAAAATACTGCTATCTCCCACTTTGTATGATAATTCTATTCGCTCCGAACTATATGATTCTTCTATTTTTCTATTAGTAGGGTCAACCAAAACCCATTTGCCATTAATATAACACTCGCAAAAAGCATGTCCTTTATGAGTCTTAAAGGCTTGGTTCTTCTTTAACTTGAGTAGCCAATTATACTCCGCAGTATGCAAAAAAGTTGTGGCAAAACCTAGTTGGCGAGCAAAGGTAACAAATAAATTAGCGTAATCGGTACAACCACTCGTCTTTCCACTTTCCCAAATTTCTTTGGCAGACCGCATAAATTTTTGCTTTTGAATGCTTTCTTCTTGCGAGTATTTTACACAATGATTGATCCACAAACAAAGACCATTTAAAAGTTCCAAACTGGTTTCATCTTTTTGCTTATTTTTCAAATCAGTTGCCACTTTTCTGTAAACATAATCCCTATCTAAAAAGGTTGCGATAGAACCCCAAAATTTTTATACTGTTCAACATCCTCGAAATTATTAAGTGCTTTCATCAAAATGTTCGCTCCTTCTTAAAATATTGCAAATAGTGATAATATATTAAATAATTTTCAGTTAAGTTTCTGTTTTTCTCAATTAAACAAACTTTTTCTTTTATTTTTACGCACGCTTTATAAATTTAAAAATTCAAAGCTCTATTTTGCGATAAAACTATAAATTTTAGTATTTATTTGTATATATCTGACTTTAAAATTTCATAATATACTACATCATGATATTTATCAAACTTAAACTCGTGTTCTCTCATTATGCCAACATATTTCATTCCAATTTTTTGCATAACTTTTCCACTTGCTGGATTAATATCCATATGCCTAGCATAAATGCTATTTAAATTTAAATTGTCAAACCCATATTCTACGATGGCTTTCGCTGCTTCTGTTGCTATTCCTCTGTTCCAGTATTTTTTTGCCACCCAATATCCTAACTCCGCTTTGTTTGAAGGTCTTTTAACGCTCAAACTAATGCTACCAACAACTTCATTAATATTTTCTTTTAATGCTATTGCAAAGGTGTATGCCGTTTGATCGTCAATTGCCTTTGAGGTATGTTTAATAAAGCTTTTTGCATCTTCAAGTGTGTATGGAAAAGGCATAGCTTATGTTGTCTTAGCCATATTAATGTCATTGCACGCTTCGTAAACTTTTTTAGCATCTGCATCTTTGAACAGCCTCATTATAAGCCTATTTGTTTCTATCATAATTTCTCCTAATAAATTTATAGCATATGCAAATTTGCTTGTCAAGAAAAATTATAACTTACAAAATTGGTAACACAAAAGTAAAAAAAAATCCCCGATTTGTTCTAAAACTAAAAATGTTGCTGAATTCTTGGTTCAAAAGAGCAACTAAAATGTAAACAATATTGTATTACAGTATGGACATATAAATTACATCATTATTCCACATACACCATGTATAACAATTTAAAACGATACAAACTAAAAAGATTCCAATCTTTGCAGTGGAGATAAAAAACTCAATAAGAAAAGGTTGGTTGAGCATATCTGTCGGTTAGACCACTATTATTCCATATAGCTCACTTTTTTACCCGTTTTTATTGCATATTCAATTTCTGATTTTGTGCTTTCTCCAATATATCCACCCTTATTTATAACAAAAACTTCGTCAGCCATATCTATTTTTCTTTTATGCATATCGTCAAGCATTTCTTTTGTATTTTCTGTCCAAACCTCGTCATTACCAGAATGACCAAATAGACCTACAGAAATAACAATATTACCTTCAAGCGTAAGTCTTTTTTGTTCTTTTAAAAAATCATCTTTAAATTTAGTGCTACCACAAAGAGTAATAACTTTATATTTCCCAACCATACCTTACCTCTAAGCATATTTTATCACAATTATAAAAAATCTCCAATTAAAAAACACGAACTCTAACAAATTCCTAAAGTTTGTATTTTCACTAATGGTGGGCGTTAGATTGTCGAACCGTACCAAATATGCCCTAAAATAAAGGGTTTTAGCAATTTGAAGGTATCTATTTTGTCATTTTTCAAACTGCCTTAAATTTAGATAAATACTGTTATATCTCTCGCCAAATCAAAACTTTTAAATTTTGTTTTATACACTTTTTCATAGTGTTCTTTTTTTATTATATCATAGTTTGTGTAATTGTCAAAATAAAGAAAACAATCTCTATTTTGAATATGGTTGTCAATATGAAAAAATTGCTGTTGACGATTTTGAAACAGTAAACGATTAAAAGGAGAAAAATTATGTGCGAAATACAAATGGTTATTGGCTCTTGGGGTTCATACAATGAATGCAACGAAAGAGCATTAGGTTCAAAATGGCTAAATCTTTCAGATTATGAAGATTGGAACGAGGTTGAACCATTACCTTCAAAAAGTATTATTCCTGACAATATAGCCGAATTGGAACAAAAAGCAATAGATAAATTAGAACTTTTAACCGAAGATGATATAAACAAAAATACTAACTTATCATTTTTCTGTTCAAATCAATATTTTGCAATTAAATCAAAACGAAACAAAAAAACATAGAGAACTCAAAACTCTATGCTTTTTTGTAAAAATTCGAGCAAAAAACAATTATTGCGATTATTTTATAATTTTAGGGTCTATTCCATTAATACCATATTTACTATATTCTATAGCAGGGACATTACCTAAGTCTTGCAACATCCTTAATAATTTAAAATAAGTAAATATCAATGGTGAATTTTCTTTATCTGTTATAATATTAAAATTCGCCAAATAAATTGGTTTATCATAAAATTTAGAAATCTCTGCATTATGTTTTATTTCACATGCATAGCAGGATAGACAGCAAATAAAATCAATTTCTTCATTTTTAGATTTTGTAATTTCCGAAATATTCTTTTTTAAATTTTCCTCAACATTACCTACAGCCCATGAGCTTTTATATGTTAAAAGACCGCCAATTATTATAGGTGCAGGTTTACCAATTTCATATCCTCTTATTGTATTAATTGGTGCTGATGTTCGAATAAGAGATTTTACACTATTAATTTTATTTTTGCAATAAATTAATTGTTCCTTGCTTAAATCTTGTTTTACTTCAAATACAGCATAAACACTTTCTGCAGGAATGTACTTTTGTCCGTTGTTTTCAAATATTTTTGGTGAAAAGTGAGTATCGTATATAACAATATCCATTTGATCGCTACAATTTCCTTCGCAATCTATTACAAAAGCCTTTTCAGCACAATATCTTTTGGGGAAATTTTCATTAAACCATTTTCTCCATTCTTCTTCAGTTGCATCTCCTTTTGTCGGAGCATGCTCAAACCCATCATTTAATCCAAAGCTTGCCAGCATTTGGGCTTGTTTTAATTTAAATAATTCCTTAATGTCAACTTTTCTCATTTACTTATTACCATACAATTTTGTTCATAGTTACTTCATTACCATAGTCGTAACTTAAAGAATCAATTGCTGCCTTCCTTATATTTTCTTTTTCTGAATATGTCAATGTATCTGCTATATTATTATTAGTATTAGCAGGATCGATAATTCTTCTATAAAGTATAGTATCTCTCAATGTTTCAAAAACTTTTTTAACATTATTATAAAGAGATGAAGTTCTTTGATGTTTTAAAACTTCACAAGTTATAATTTCGATTGCAATAGATGGCAATTCAAGATTGTGGCAATCTCTCCAAATTTTTAAAACCATCATTTCATCCGTTAATCCACTATTTCTTACCATGTCGATATGCAATTGGATGTTTGTTAATGTATTACTATCATTTTTTCTTGAATAAATATTATGGTCATTATAATATCTATAATTTACATATGTAGAGTGATTCACTCTTTTTCCCGGAGTAACATCAATGCTACACCCATTATATGTAATTCCAATGGAAACATTTTGTTTACGTAAAGAATTTGTGGCGAAGCGTGGCTTTAAAAACGAGTAGAGGTCTTCATAATATTCCTTTACAGTATGTTGATTGTTTGGATCAGTAATGGATACAAAAATATCAACATCAGACTTGCCTTTAATTGCATCTCCCTTTGCTTTTGACCCAGATTTCATAGTTTCAATTGTTATACCGTTTCCCCAGTAATAATTTTGTGAATTATATTGTTGTTTCCATTGGTTAATTAGATCACAAAGATATCTATAAGATTGTTCTTCATTACGATTGTATTGATAGTTGTTTGATTTTTTGTATAATAAATTTCTCAAATAATCATTTACGGTCTCCATACTTTTCTCCTTGCCTACCCAATATAAGACATTATAACATATTTTCAAAATTTTTCAATATTCAAAACAAAAAAGAAAAATATTCTTACTAATTTTTGTATCATTTAATTGTATATCAAACATTAAATGATATTTTAAAAAAGTTATCATTTATTTCATTATAGTAATTTAAAACATGGTTAAAGAGAAAAAATTATTTAAGTTTCTTTTAGTTTAAATTGACTTTATCTATTTTTAAAATTCTTTAATTAAATCATAAGCATTAATTTTATAAATAAAAAACGTACCAAAGAGCATTTGGTACGTTAAAAGAATTCATGGCGGCACCAACACTATCCAGATTGAACTAAAATTCTGTAATAATTGTATTTTAAAGATTTTATCTAGATAGTTAAATGGGTCGTGTCAGAACTTCACATAAGGATACAAATCTTTCAAATAACATGGTCGATATTTCTTTGTTTCCTTGGTAAGATAATATTGACATATATAAACCACAATATCCAGAATTTTCAATTAAATAATTGTTCATTTTATTTTTAACTTCTTGGTTTGTACAGTTTAAAGAAAGAGAGATAATTGGGTGTAATGTTTTTCCTACCATGTATTCATTAGGGAAATATTTTTCTTTCAATATTTTGAAAAATAAATCCACATCTATATTTTCATCGTTCAATATATTGTTCCAATAATTATAAGACGCCTGGGTATAATCAATTTTTGAATTCTTGTTATCTACTTTTGTTTTTAAATTTGAAACATTGTTGTTAACAATATTTAAATCCTTTGTTAAGTCTAATTTTGATAAAGTATAAATTTCAGTAGCATCTAAATATAATTTCCCTGATTTTGATAGGTGCTGTTTTAAATCAGACAATAAATTATCAAATTTATCAAAATTTGTATTATAATTAATTGCATGTATTAAATATTTAGCAAAATATTCGTGATATTCCTCGGGGTCAGACGATATGTTTTTTATATATGAATTTGTGCGAATTTCTTCAACTTGTTCATATGGTATTCCATTTTTCAGTAGTCTTATAAAGAAAGAGAATATTATATTGCTATAATTATAATCGTTGTTTTCTAGCCATTTTAAAATATGAATGATTTTCTTTTTATCAATCACATTAATATTTTGAAATAGATGTTCGATATTTTTATAATGACAACATTCATAAGAATTTTTATCAATCCACTCTATCATTTTTAAGATTTTGCAAATATATTTAAATTCTGTATTGCTGTTAAAATAATTGTGTGATATTAATGTAACAAAAGAGTCAATTAAATATCTTTCAACTATAACATCGCCTTTCCAACCATGATAAAGATAAGATTTTGAATATCCTTCCATAAAATAATATAAACTTTTAGATTTGTTTTTCTCAACATACAAATATGATAACTGAAAAAATAAATCTACTCTTTCTTGTAGAGAAGAAAATTCGTTTATGTTTTTTATAGAATCAAAATCGTAAATATCTTTAATTTTATCAAAAATAGAACGATTCTTTTCTTTTAATATAGCTAATAATTGAATGTTTAAAAATTCAAAATTTAGCAAATTTTCAATTAAACTTATAGAGAAATTGACATCTATTAATTTTGAAGTGACAAGCATTATAATGTATTGTGCATAAATATTGCATATTCCTGTTGAATATCTATGTTTTAGTTCATTAAAAAACTTAATAAATTCAGGGATAAATGCAGAAGTACTAATTGTTTTATTAAGTAGGTTACCAAGCAAATCACTAAAATGAACCATATCGTAGTTTTTAATTTTCCACTTGAAATAATGAGAAGCATAAATTAAATCGGCATCTTCAAATATGTTTAAATATGCTGTTGTTTTATTGATTTTATTTAAAAGTTCATTTTCATCAATTAAAATATCAATTGTGTATATTCTTAATATATCATAATAGGAATCGCCTTTATTTTGACTTAATAAATTATATACAAAAGTTTTAATTCGTTCATTGTTTGGCATGTAAACTAAATTAGGACAGAATATTGCTTTTGCAAATAATTTATGAAACTTTGCAGGTATAATTTTATCAAGATTGTTTAAGGAGTTATTAAACGAAAAAGCATTTTCAAGATATTGTGAAAAAATTTCAATTCTGTTATAATTCATATTATCAAGCAATATATCTTCAAAATTTTTCATAAACGCTTTTATAAAACTATTAAGATTTTTAAAATCTTTATTTTTTAACCAAACCAAAGGAGAAACACTTATTTCTTTTGGTAAAAGTGTATTAAATTTGCTTGTCAAAATTGGAGATTTAGATATTTTATTAAAAATAGGTGCTATTCGATTCCCATATTCCATTTCAATATTTGAATATTTTGTATTGAAAATAGAATTAACGTCAATAACCTTTTTTATGAGATTATTATTTTCTATTAAATTACAAAACGTATTATCGTCGTAATTATTTAATGTTGAATAAAACCAATCGCTTAACATAAATGCTGGTAAGTCAAAGCCGAATAGTTTATCATTGCCGATATAAGCGTTATATATGTTATATTCTAATATATCTGATAATTCTTTTCTTTTTAATACATTATCGTGTAATTTTCTCATAAATATATTTTCAAATAATTCTATATCTTCAACAATTTTATATGTTTTTAAAATACTTAAATTCGTTTTATAAAGTTCATATATTTTGTTGGATAAAAAGTATTCATACATGCGCTTATGGGTAAAGTATAAATTATTGTCAGTTATGGATAATATCGAACTATCGGTTAAAAGTCTGTTTATTTCGTTATACAGTTGGTAGTTGCCTAATTTTAAAACACTGTGACAAATTTCATAAAATGACCTTAAACTCACAACTGAGGACTTATTCTTGAATAGCAAAATTGCAACTTCTTCTAAAATATTGTATAAATACTGCATTTGAGGCAAAGGAAGTTTCATATTCTTGTTGCAATCTTTTAATTTTAGATTAATTATTTGAGTTATAATTTCGTTTGTGTTTTCTTCATATTTTATTCCTTCAAAATTACTAGCAATCAAATCTAAAAAGTATGGTTCAGATAAAACATCTTTTAAACTTTCATTATTTATAAAAATTTTCGTAAATAGTTCATAGTTATTTTCGTCTAAAATTTTTTCAACATATGATTTCTTTTGGTTTTCATACAATGGTTCAATTGTAAACTTTTCGCAGTTGTCAATGTTGCTAATAATGTTATTTGTCAAAGAAGATGTTCTACAACTAATGAAGATGGTAGAGATTGATTGATTTAATGATAATTCAGATAAGTATGTAAAAAATTCATTTCTTTGTTCGTTATTTAATTCGTCTATTGCATCAAAAAATATTTGGATTTTATGATGACTTTTATCAGTAGTCAAATTTGATAGATAAAGATTTAACACATCTTTATATTTTTTAGAGTGAATTTTAAAATCAAAAAACACATTAAAAGTTTTATTGTTTATAGATGTCGCAACAAAGTTTTCATCTGTATCAAAAATTGTATCTTTGTAATTATAGAGATAATATAAACAAACAGATTTGCCTAGTCCAGCATTACCTAATATTATATTAATTTTCTTATAAAAATTATATTTGGGCAACTCTGAAAGTTTATATGATGATGATTTCAAATTTAAATCAATTAATTTTGTGCTTATAATCTCGTCTATTTTGGGATTAGTGTAACATGTGTGGCTTTCAAAATAGGTTAATCTAGCATCTTTAAAAAAGATGTTATAAACAATATTATAATCATTGTCTGCAATTTCTTTTAAAATAGAGTCGTTTGAAATTTCTATTAATTCAACATTTATTTCTTTGAGTTTTTTAATTATTTTAGAATAACCCACTGATGTTTTTGTTAAATCTTGATTACAATACAAGACCAAATAATCCAATTTCTTATCAAATTTATTTAAGTAAGTTTTTAAAGACTTTATTGATTTTAATATTTGCTTATAATCAATTTTATTTTTGAAATATTTTGATTGAAAACCATAATATTTTTTATCTTTATCAAATAATATAGGTTCAGTTTCAATTCCTGGATTGTTATGTGATTTTATTAATAAAGGTGCATTAAATTTGTAAGAAAAAAGATAATAACACATTTTTTCAAATGCATTCTCAATATTTTTACTATTTTTATTATTAAAACTTTGCCAGTCAATTAATTCTTCCATATATTCCCCTTTGAGCCATTATATCATATCAATTGAATAAATTAATGAAAATTGAGTAATTTTTATAAAATATGTGTTATAATGTCCGTAGGAGCAAATTTATGAAAATATATAACAAACTTGTTAGAGATAAAATTCCAGAGATTATTGCTGGTGATAACGGAAAAACTTGTGTAACAAGAATTATGGAAGATGATGAATATTTAGAAACTCTTAATACAAAAATGAAAGAAGAATTGAAAGAATATTTAGAAAGTGGAGAAGTGGAAGAACTTGCTGATTTAGAAGAAGTTTTAAGAGCAATTCTTGATGTTAAAGGTGTTTCTTATGAAGAATTTGAAAAAATAAGAAATTCAAAGGTTGAAAAAAGAGGTGCTTTCAAAAAGAAAATCTTTCTTGAAAGCGTAAGCGAAAAGAATGATAAATAAAAGTGCAATTTGTAATTTAGGACTTACATTTGTAGATGAGTATTCATTTGATGATACCCATTCTTCTTTTGTGTTCAAAAAAGACAACACTTGTGTAATAGTTGATAATAACATTTGTGAAAATGATAAAGAAGTTGTTTTTGATTATTCAAAGTATTGCGAAATGCAAAATAAATATATGGCAGAATATGAAAAACTTTATAGGTTTAATTTCACAAGTGAAAACATTTACCCTCAAATTTATGATTGGTTAAATAAAACTCCAGCAGATATTGAAATTAAAGATAATGGTGGTTCTTTTCATAATGCACATTTAGACAACACACCACTTGAAAAAACTTTTGAAGATTTGTTTGTTGAGTCCTATGGAGATAATGCAACAGAATATTTAAAAAAGGAATATTCAGTATCGCTAAACAATGGTAGAAATGCTTTTATTGATTATGTTGTAGAAACTAAAAATGGCAACTATGCAATAGAAGAAAATGGAGTTCATTATCATCACCCTTGCTTAATTGGAAACAGTGCTTATGAAAGGCAATTAGAAAAACAAAACACATTAGTTTTGTATGGTTTTAAAGTTTTCCGTTTTTCTAGTCAAAATTTATCTTTTAAAGAGCAAACCATTGACAACATAAAATCATATTTAGGAGAAAAGGATAACTTTATTAATTCTATTGTTGTAAAAGAACAAAGAAAATTTAAACTCTATGAACATCAAGAGAGAATTCTTGAAGATATAAATAAATCGAGAAAAGAAGGTATTAATACATCACTTGTTGTTATTCCAACGGGAACAGGAAAATCTCAAATAGTCATAGAAGATTTAAAACAATTAGCAGAAGATAACAAAATTAAAAGAGTTTTGATAATGGTGCCATCAATTCCAATTAAAATGGAAGTAAAACTTAGAATTTACAGTTATGGAACAATTGAAAGGTTAAGTAAATGTTTTGAAAAGCACAGGGCTGATTTTAGAAACAAAAACGAATTTCTTGTTCATGTTATTACAAATGGTTTGGATATTTTAGAATTGCAAGATGAAAATTTTAAAGATTACTATCAAAAAATGGAGAGTATATCAGAGAAGATAACACACTTTGAAAATCACTTATCAGTTAAAGAAAATATGTATATTCAAGATTTGAAAATGATAAATGTTCAACAAATATTTATAGAAAAATTATTGTCAAGAATATATAATTTGGTTCTTGCTCATGATGATGAAAGAACCTTGCAAGCAACATATGTTGAAGCTGGAATGTATGACAGATTGCCAGAAGGTTTGCAGGAACTAAAAAATGAATATTTAAAGGCAATTGGGATAGAAGAAGATAAAAATGATGACTGAAATAGATGAATTTATTAGAAGCAGGATAAGGAATGGGGATATTTTGAAAAATTATGCTCGTTTTTGCTAGTAAAATAAAGCATTTTACTGGAGCAAAATAAAAACTCGCAGAATCAAAATTGACCCATTCCCCTTATGCGACAAACGGGATACCCGTTTTCGTTATTTATAAAGAATTAAACAAGCAAAAGGAGTAAAAATGAAGAAAATAAAATATGCAAAAAACATACAGAGTATAAATCTTAAAACAAACAAAGAGAGAAAAGGACAAGCAAAATTCTATCCGTCAGTGACCAAAAGTGTTGGCGAAACTTTAAGCAATTATTTAATTGATTACATTAAAAAAGGTGGAGATATTAATAATCTCACACCCGATAATGTTTTTAAAAATTAATTTTTATAATTCAACAATTTTTATATCATCATTATATATTTTTAATTGAGTAATAATTTGGTTTGAATACATTTTTAACAAGTTAAATTCTTCTTGTGTTACATTAGCATTATGGGCAACTTTATTCCTAACTTGATATAATTCTTGTATTCTAATTCTAAGAAAATCTTGATTTGGGAAGTCTTTTTCAAAAATTGACCAGTTATCATTTTGAATAATAATTTTTTTTAATTCATCAAAATCTAAATAAGAAAGTAAAGTTTTGCCCCTTGGTTCAGTCCACCCATTTTTGTCGTCTTCTTCTTTTCGAGATATAGCTTTCTCTTGTACTTTTTTACAATTCTTAAACAATTCAAATAAACTTTCATTTCCAAATTTTGATTTATATTTTACAAGTATGTAAGCTCTTAAATAATTTTCAATTGTAAAAGCTTCTATATAAGCATCAGAGTTTAATGCTAAAGTATTTATTAACTTTCCTGATAACTTTTTGTAGTTTTTACTTATTCTATTTTCTACTTGCTCAACATTCCCAGTATTATATTCAACAATAGTATCATAAATTAGAATATATAGTTTTTTTAGGTATTCATCAATTTTGTAATATGTTTTAAGCAAAAAATCTCTATTAGAGAACAGCATAAATCCATAACTTTCTTTTGGATCTTTTTTGTTGTGATTTTCATTATATGTATGTAAATCAAAATCTTGTTCAGTAATTTCAGTTAATTTATTTAGATAAAAGTCAGAATAAAGTTTAGATAATGTCTTTATGGAATTACATTTTATTTCGTTTTTTGTAAATAACATTTCAATATCAAAAAAACAATTTTTAACTTCAGCTAATTTATTTTTTAATTTGGGAATTTCTTCAAAAAAGTAATCTCCAACATTAGGAATGGTTTTATTTTTTTTGTAAATAGAAATTGCTTTGTTTCTAACTTTAATTGCTTTTCTTTTTTTCTTATCCATACTAATCCTCCAATCCTATTAAATAATCAGCAGAACAATTAAAGAACTTGCAAAGAATGATAATACTGTCAATGTTTGGAATTCTTAAATTTTTCTCCCAGCGATTGATACAAGCAGTGCTTATTCCTATTTGTTTTGATAATTCATATTGAGTAAGATTTTTTTCTTCTCGTAATTCTTTTAATCTTTCTGCAAACTTATTCATACAAAAACTCCTTATATATAGGAGTATATACCAAATGGTAATAAAATACTTGACTTTTACCAAATG